>JAPLFT010000127.1 GCA_026390535.1 Pseudomonadota bacterium | reverse complement strand
AAGTATTATATCTGTATTAGCATCCGTAGGTCTTGTTACAGTCGCTATACCGATATTGTTATTTATATTGATTATCCTGTTATCGTTTGCTTTCCACTTTATGGTTGAGCCGTGTATCCCGATTATGCGAACACTAAAACTGGGTGAATTGCCGTCATAGTTTACCTTTAGATCCTTAAGGTCATTTTTTATATCTTCTTCATCATTAAAGTTTTGCTTTGTTGCATTCGTATTCATCTGTCTCTTATCCAGTTCAATAACTTTCTTCTTTCCAAAATCTTCCTGAACGGGGTTAAGATTGGCGTTTATAGTATCAAGATCTGCTGTAATTTCTTTTAATCTATTCTTAAGATTATCAAGTTGCTGTTGGGTATTATTATATTTTTTTAAAGCATCCTCATAATTCTTTTTGTACGTTTCAATATCTTCTTGTTGATTAGAAGCCTTAATCTGCTCATATTCTGTTTTTGCGGCATTTACCTTTTCCAGACCGTTATCAAGTGCGATCTGAGTATTGTTGTATTGGTTTGTTATTTTATTGAACAGATCCTTTGTTCTTTTTTTTGCCTCATTGATTCTGTTATATTTATCCTCAGCATCTTTTGAATTTTTAGCAGATGTTAGAGCAGCGGTCCTGTCCGTAGTGGATTGGGTCATTAATTCCGAATTAAATTTTTTCATTAATTCAGCTGATTTATCATCAATTTTTTGTTTACTGTCATTGAACCTTGCAATTAACGAATCCCGTTCCGCTATATAGGCTTTAGAGTATGTAGCCTCTTTTGTCTTAACCAGATGCTTCTTTTTTATATCATCTCTAAGCATATCGTCAAAACTCTCCGCTGTATAACGGTTTAATTTTTCCTCTATATAACTTCCCATATCTCTCAACCTATCGGACATTAGTAACACCGTCTTATCCGGAACAATGACATCCTTGTTTTTGATATTGCTCTGAACGCTCTGTGAGGTCTCATAGCTGTAAAGATATATGGCGGTCAGTGTAATATAAACGTCGAGTGGATTTCTGATATCTTCATTATTCTCCGGATCCAATAACGCCGGGGTAAGGGAATCTATAATGTTCTTGTAGTTTTGTCCGGATGAGAAAGCCTTACTACCATACTCCGAATATCCATCATGGGCCGTTACATAAAGGTTATAAATCTGTTGAAGTACTTGAGCCTTATCTACGTCGGAAGTTCCCTTAATTTCTCCACTCCATGTGTTTAGATCCTGCGGGATAGTGGATATAATTGCGCTTATCTTTTGGTTCTCAAGGTATGTGCCCTGCGCGAAAACGCCACACGATAATATTAAACATGCCAATATGGCAAATATAGAATTTTTCATGCTTAAGGCCTCCTGCCCATCTGCAAAAATATGCAATTATAATACCAGTACCAATACCTTAATATTATTAAACTTTTTAAAGATTAGGTGTACAAACTATATACAAGGGCTGGTTTTTCAAACAATGTCTATGGCAAATACTACACATAGGTTTTTATATAACAGTGTGGACTTTTAAAAGATTGGTTATGCCGCCTCTGCCCAATGGTTGCCCCGCAACGATAACGATCTTATCCCCGGGATTTACAATACCGAGCTTTTTAAGTTCATCATTTGCGGTCTCTATAAGTTTATCCACAGTGTTTATATTATCCTGTACATGGAATGCTTTTACACCCCTGTATAGATTGATTCTTCTTCTTGTGCTTTTCAACGGAGTGAAGGCGATTATCGGGTGCCTGGTATTGGTTTTAGAGAGTAACCTTGCCGTCCAGCCGCTGTATGTGAAAGAACAAATAAATTTTGCTTTTATTTTATTTGTTATTTCCGCGCTGGTTAAAGCAATTGCTTTATCTGTGTTCTCGGAGAGTTCCAAACTATTTGAGGCTGTGAACAGATTCTTTTCACTTTCAGCAATTATTTTTTTCATCATAATTACGGTTTCTACCGGGTAATTTCCTACCGCTGTTTCTCCGGAAAGCATTACAATATCAGCACCATCGCTTACAGCCTGATAAACGTCCGTGACCTCTGCCCGTGTAGGTACCGGATTATTGGTCATTGTTTCCAACATTTGAGTCGCTATTATTACAGGGGTATTCTTTATCCTGCATACCTCTACCACTTTTTTTTGTGCGGAAGGAACCTGTTCAAGGTTTATTTCCACCCCCAGATCTCCCCTGGCGAGTAATATTACATCACTTATATCGGCGATGGCCTCAATATCCATAAGCGCTTCCGGTTTTTCGATCTTTGCTATTATGCCTGCATTCAATTTGAATTTTTTTAGATAATTTTTGAGTTCAAGAATATCTTTATGTGATCTTACAAAGGAGAGGGCTACATAGTCTATTTTCTGTGTAGAGCCGAATTCCAGGTCCTTAATATCTTTTTCCGTGAGTGACGGTAACGATAATTTCGTATCGGGAAGATTAACGCCCTTTCTTGGTTTTAATGTTCCTCCTTTCTGCACTATGGTCATTATCTGATCTTTGGATGTTCCGGTTATTTTAAGTTCAAGATTACCATCATCTATAAGTACTCTTTGCCCCGGTTTTACTTCATTTGCCAGACCGGGGAATGCTATGCATATTCTATTCATACTATCTTCGATGTGGTCGCATATCGGCAGATCCAGTTTTTCACCCGTATTTACTTTTTGTTCATTGGTGAATTTATTTAATCGTATCTTTGGTCCCTGTAGATCCTGTATTATAGGTATATCCAGATTTTTCTTTTCACCTATTTCTCTTATTGTTGCGATTAATTGTTCGAAAAAACTATGATCACCATGAGAAAAATTAAGCCTGAACGCATTAACACCGGCATCTATCAGCGCTTCCAATTTTTCCGCGCTATTACTTGCAGGGCCAAGCGTGGCTATTATCTTGGTATTTACTAAGGGAAGCATGTTCACCCTATACCATTAATAAGTACTGTATAAAAACCTTTTTTCATATAAAATTACGGTCAATGAAGTTGCTTAGAACAGGACTAATTCTATTATCCTTTTTTATAGCCTCGCTATGTTACCCAGCCGGTGAACTCCCTAAGGAGGACGCAAGCATAAGGCTTTTTTCTTTGTGCGGTGATTCTACCCGCTGTGTAGTAACAGAATCAGTCATATTTGCACCTATATTCCCGTGGTTTCAATATCCATTTGATACACCTACTACCATATCGCAGTTGCAAAAATTTCAAAGGTTTACCGCCGACCTCGATTTTTTACTCTTAAAGGCCAATGAGCATTTTAGCGGATATAGGATAGATAGTACTCTTTA
>JAPLFT010000151.1 GCA_026390535.1 Pseudomonadota bacterium | reverse complement strand
AATAAACAGGGTAAACCATGGGTGTTTACCGGGATACTGGGTGCGCAGGGTCAGACCATGGCGATCATTCCGGGAAAAACAAAAAGATTAAAAGATATATTTAATTACGAGAATAATTCGAACAATGGAAATTTTTCTGATATTGAACCGAACACTCAAAGTAGTGTGATCGCCCCTTCTGTTAGCATAATGGCATCTATAGCGGTTATTCTTTGCTTCAGGGTACTGTTAAATAATTGCGAAGATATAATAAATAAGCTTTTTGTGTTTGATACATGGGAAAATAAGTTCAAAATTCTGAAAATGTGATATTATTGTTTAAGTTAATAATTATAGTAGATTATAGGGGATATTTGCTCGTAATAAAAACTTGACAAAAATCCCAATATCTGTTATAATACAACTATTGAAATAAAAGAAGGGGGTACGTAAAATGAAGAAAATACTTTTTATAACATTAGCGACTTTAGTATTTGTTTCTTGCTCAGGGAGATCAGGCAGGGACGGCGGTACTACTACTAATCCTCCTATAGTTCCATCATCATGTTCAGATAGCAATGCAACATTAGTTAACGGCACCTGTGAATGTAATACCGGATATGCTGATGATCAGGGCACATGCGTACAAATTCAACTTGCGACTCCAACGTTAAGAGCTACCGGTACTGTTAGCGGTTGTTTCGTCATTGCTTTTAATGATGTACAGGATCTTAGTAGCAATAAAATTGCTTCCGGTAAAATATATTTTATTTATAAGAATATGACTGTTAATACCAGTAAAGCTTCTACTGGTGGTGGTGGTGCTATTGACGCTAATATGTGTAATAAAACTTATACAGATCCAGTAAGCTGCGGTGTTGGTAATATTTATCCACCGGCCGTTACTCCGATTGGAGCCGGTACCTATTGTATAAAAGCGATATCCTGTGCTGACGGATATAAGGATTCAGCGATTTTTATTAAACAGCAAACCATTACTAGTGGTAGTGGTGGTGGTACTGCTATTGATTGTACTGCAAATAATACTAGCACTGATTAAATAAGCATTTGTTATAGGGGGTACGTAAGATGAAAAAAATACTTTTGGTCACATTAATAACATTGTTCGTTGTATCCTGTTCAGGCAGGGGAAGAACATCTACTACCTCCACAGATCCTACTAATCTGAATACAGGTAATGGAAATACTGCTTCTATCACATGTGTTGATAACGCAACTTTTTCTGTTACTGATAATAAATGCGAATGTAACAGCGGATATAAATTTGATAGTCAAATGAATTGTGTGGCTATTGTATGTGCTGATCATGCAAGTCTTGTTAACGGTACATGTGTATGCGACAGTGGATATAAATTTGATGATCAAGGGATTAATTGCCTTCCAATTGTAAATGCTAAAATCAAACTTGCCATACCAGTAATACTTACCAAGTCCGGTGCGTATTATTTTGGTCCTGTAACAGAACTTATAAGTGGTAATACGGTTTCTACCGGTCTGGTTCATTGTATCTATTCAAAGTTGTCAACAGGAGGTGGAGTGACAGATACTACTAGTGGTTCCACTGCTATTACTACTGCCTGTAACGATATTGCTTTTACAACGGCTTTAGATTGTAACAGCACTGTTTGTTCAGGGGCAACAATACAAATAACGAAACCTGGAACTTATTGCCTAAAGGCTATATCTTGTGCAGATGGGTATGAAACATCGGATATCCCTTTGTTTTATAGAATTATTCCCCCACCGATAACTATGTCTTTATCGTAAAAGACAACAGTCTGTCCCGGGGTTATAGCTCTCTGCGGAGTCTTGAATTTAACGGTTGCCTGGTCTTTTGAAGATTCACCTATACAGGGAGTAATAATAGCTTGGGCCTCTTTATGCTGTTGTCGTATCTTTACTCTGATCTCCATTGGGGCGGTCAGTTCCGATATGGATATCCAATTTATATTTGCAGCTCTAAGTTCATCTGAGAATAAATATTTTTCCGGCCCGACTACAATGGTATTAGTATCGGCGTCTATTTTTAAAACATACAGTATACCTGAATTACCACCGCTGATTCCCAGTCCTTTTCTTTGGCCTATAGTATAGTAAATAATTCCTTTGTGGCGACCTATCTTTTTACCTTCAACATCAACAAAATCTCCTTCCTTTATGTCACCTTTATCAAATAGGACTGAGTAATCGTCAGTCTCTATAAAATCCTGACTTTCATCCTTATCTGCTACATCCGTAAATCCGATCTTTCTCGCAAGTTCTTTTATCTCTGTCTTTGTTTTATCACCAAGCGGGAATATCAGTTTTTCCAACTGCTCCTGTTTTAAATAAGATAAAAAGTATGACTGATCTTTAGTCGAGTCTATAGCCTTTTTAAGAAGATATCTTTTATGATTGTCTTCATATTCTGTTCTTACATAATGGCCTGTGGCAAAATAATCATAATTTATTCCCATCTCTTTTGCACGCTGCATGAGGAATCCGAATTTAACCTTTTGATTGCATATAACGCATGGATTGGGTGTTTTTCCGCAGGTATATTCGCTGCAAAAATACTTTAAGACTGTCCCTTTATATTCTTTGGAAAGGTCAACAACAACATGTTTAATCCCAAGCTTTTTAGCTATATCTTTGGCAGCTTCTATATCCCGTGCTTCTCCCGGTCCATAGCAGCCGGATTTTCCTATATCGGGAATATCTATTGAATTGTCCCATATGGACATCGTCAGGCCTACAACGTTATAACCTTGTTCCTTTAAAAGATAGGCTGCGATTGTTGAATCAACACCGCCGCTCATACCTACTGCTACTGTTTTATTTTTCGACGACTCCAATTCTTGTGACCTCAAAGATTCCGTGTATTTTTTTAAGACTGCTTAATATTTTATTTAATTGGGTTATATCCGCTATGGATGCATCAAAGTAGCACAGCGCCCTCTGGTTATCTGTTGTTTTTATATCTACAGAGACCACGTTGGCTCCTGCCTCTGCAAAAACCTTACTCATCTTTGTAAGAAGTCCCGGAGTATCGGAGGCCTCTATTTTTATTCTGGTTATTCTTACGCCGGAAATATTTTTTTCCCATTCAACTTCGATGATCCTTTCTGTGTCTATCTCCAATACCTTGGGGCAGTCTTTTCTGTGTATGGTTATTCCTCTTCCTCTGGTTATAAAGCCGACTATCGGTTCTCCGTGCACAGGGGTACAACATTTTGCAAAACGTACAAGAACGTCCTCAACACCCTTGACCTTTACAGCGTTCCTTCCGGATCTAACAGAGCGAGCCGCTCTTTGCACAATCTCTTCAAATATAGAGGGCCGTTCTCCCTTTTCCTGTTGAGATGATTCCGGAATTATTATTTTCATGATTTCTTTAGGAGTTACGTGTCCGTATCCTATAGCCGTTACCAGTTCATCTATGCTTTTATATTTTAATGCTGCGGCAGCCTCAGAAATTTTTCCTTCCTTGTTCATGCTCTGATAAGACATGCCGTGTCTTTTAAGTTCTTTTTCCAGCAATTCCAGACCAAGCTCCTTTGAACGTTCCTTTTCCAGGAGTTTAAGATACTGACGTATCTTGATTTTTGCTCTGGCCGTCTTAACATATTTGAGCCAGTCTTTTTTTGGTGCCTGTGTTTTTGAGGTTATTATCTCTACGGTGTCCCCGGATTTAAGTTCATATTTTAAAGGTACCAGCAGGTCGTTTACTTTTGCGCCTGTGCATTTATGCCCTACGTCGGTGTGAACCGCATAGGCAAAATCTATGGGTGTACTTCCTACCGGTAATGCCCTTACATCTCCCTTTGGAGTGAACACATATACTTCTCCGGAGAAAAGGTCCATCTTCATGGAATCAAGGAACTCGGCAGGATCGGAAACCTCATCCTGATTTTCAAGGAGCGACCTCAGCCAGGTAAATTTATCGGTCTCGTCATCTGCCATATGGCCTTCTTTGTACAGCCAGTGTGCTGCGATACCATACTCGGCGATTCTGTGCATTTCCAGTGTCCTTATTTGGATCTCTACCCGTTCCCCGTAAGGGCCGATGACTGTTGTGTGAAGCGACTGATAATTATTGGGTTTTGGCATTGCTATGTAATCTTTGAATCTTCCGGGAACCGGTTTCCAGAAAGAATGAATTATTCCCAGGATCTCGTAACAATGCGATACATCATCCACTATTATTCTGAACGCTATCAGATCGTATATCTGTTCAAATTCCAGATTACGATCTTTCATTTTATTGGCGATACTATAATAATTTTTAAGTCTTCCGGAGACTTTTGCCTTTATTTGGAACTCTGCCAGTCTTTCCTCTATTATCTTTATAACTTCATGTATGTATTTTTCTTTTTCTGTTTTTTGTTTTTGGACCTTATTGACCATATCCATATATATCTCTGGTTCAAGATACATGAAGGAAGTGTCTTCAAGTTCGATCTTTAGCCAGGCGATACCGAGCCTGTTAGCTATGGGTGCATATATATCCAGGGTCTCCTGGGCTATCCTTTTTTGCTTTTCCTCAGGCAGATGATTAAGGGTCCTCATATTATGGA
>JAPLFT010000249.1 GCA_026390535.1 Pseudomonadota bacterium | reverse complement strand
ATGATCATATTAACTGACAAAGATAACTACAAAGCCATAACAGGCTATGGAAGATGTCTTGCAGAGATGGGTATGTATGAAGAAGCCTGCAAATATTTTGAGATGGCTTTAGAGATAAATCCTGATTACACGCAGGCTAGTTTGAATCTAGCAATATATGGGAAGCGGTGATTTGTGATTATTGTTTGATCTTGCAATTTGAGTACATAAGGCTTAAAATGTATGTATATTGATAGAATAAATATTACAAAGCATTATGATATTTATCCATTGATGATTATGGAAATGAAAAAAATGGAACAACAAGAAACTATTGTCTTATCTTTGCCATCTAATATAATTGAGGAACTTGATGAAATGGTTAGAAGGGAAAAAACAACAAGAGATCAAGTTCTGATAGAAGCACTGGATCAATACTTCAAATCCGGCAAAATATGGGAACAGATATATCAATGGGGTGAAGAATCTGCCAGAGAGCTTGGAATTAAAAGCGAAGATGATGTAGATAGGCTTATCCATGAATAGCATTGTTAAACCGAGAGTGGTGCTTGACACAAATATTTACATTTCGGCAATCATATCTTCTTATATATTTACAGCATTGGAAGCAACAAATTGCATGTCTCGCAATCGCTGGATGCGGCTATTTGTAGATGGATGAGTTTTATATATGCGTTCCCGAGATATATGTATTAGTCTCTGAATTAGTTTTGGAAAATGGTCTTCTGTGCATTGGCAATTATGAATCCAAAGCGGAGAAAACGTAGCAATTTCACTTGGAACTATATGAGGTTCATTTGAAATCTTCATCAATGCTGATACAAGTGACATGGGATTCATCGTTAATTGTGTAGAAGCTGCGTCAGCAGCATACTCGCGACGTTTTGATATCCCGCTGCTTATAAGCAGTGAAAAATTATATGCAATGTAAATAATTACTATATTTAGCGAAAAATATATAAAAGATATGAGCTACTTCATGAGCAATAACAGCCTGTAATTCATCATCATCCAGCAATCTTAATAGTCCTGTGTTTACAAATATACATGAATCTGTGGAATTACGACCAGCAGCGGCGGCATTAGGTTCTTCGTTGTCACATATCTTCCATGAGTGTTCACCAATTAATCCAGCACTTATGTGCATATTCTTAAAAATATTACCATAACGATGTTTCTCTTCATCGGTAGGTTCTCTAGCACCAAATGCTTTTGACACATATTTTAACCCTTGATAGTAGAAAACTAGATAAAAAATCAACCAAATTACCAAGAGAATTGATGTTACTATTACGATTATAGACCACTCCCACATAGCAGGTGTCCATAATATATATGGAAATTTCAATGGCTTGATCCAGAGATGAATTAATAACCCCATTGCAACACCAACAAAAGCAAATATAATGGCATTGATAGCAAAAAGAACCCACGATCTAATAAGATTCCGTCTTTGCTCATCATAAAAGTTACGATTTCCTGTGGCAGTTCCACCTACTCCACCAAATATATCCCCCGCCACCCAAATTAAATATAAGAAAATAAAGATATAAAAAAATAGTGTTATTTTAGTATAGGTGATCATTGCATTTACACTATCTTCCCATGAGTATGGAATTTCTGAAAAAAATTCAACCAGCCCCTTACTTTGCCAAAGATGATTGGAAAACAGTCCGGAACAAGCACCAATATAGATAATAGGTATAACGAATAACAACCCAGAGTATATTATTACACGCTCCCAGGAACTCAATACCATTACGAAAAACCAGTGTGCTTGATCGTAAAGTGCATGGTTTTTTATGTTATTTTTGTAGTCCTTCCAGATCGAAATACCAATAGCCCAAAACAGAATACCTGATCCAATCACAAAAAACAACCAGGCAAAATGCCATTCAGTTGGACTAATACTAATATAGTCACCAGACCATAGAAGCCAATGAATCAATAATGCAACCATGAATAGCACGAAAAAAATTATGACTGTCGTTGAGAGAAGCTTATTTTTTAGCATAATGACAACCTCAATGCGATATAAATAATTGTCAAGCAATTCTACCTTGTA
>JAPLFT010000323.1 GCA_026390535.1 Pseudomonadota bacterium | reverse complement strand
TGATACCAGTTTATTTAGATCATCAACCGCCATCCAAAATCCTCCACAAGTCCACGCACAATAAGGCTTTTAGGCCCCAGCAAATGTGCCATATTTAGGCATTATAAGGATTTAAGTTTGAAAAAAACTAATAGTCAAGGGGGAAAGCAACTACTAATGAACAAAAAAGCAGTTTGCGTCGAAATAATGTTGGTCAGTATAAATTCGAGTAAAAAAGGTACTTTATATCAAAAATTTTACATAGTATCTGAGTTAAACCAGCTACGGGCATGTGCTTCTTCGTCATACATTGCTCTGTATAGCGAATTCAGAGAATCATTATAATACTGATCTGCACAAGCAATATTCATAAGAAGCCCTGTTCCGGTATTACATCTAATACGTTTTAATTCAGCCTGCCTCTGTATATCATTCGCTTGGGTAGCAGCATTAGTTGCATTAAGTTGATCCTGCGTTTCAGCAATTTTTATTCGTCCCTGGTTCTCTACTATCTTCTTATAATAGGATGCCAAATCTTTTGATCCGTTTTTAGTAAGATATTCATTTTGTTGTGCAGCCATGGTGTTATAATATTTATTCTGCTGATTCTGTTGATCCTGCTGGGCTTGCAGAATTTGCTGATTTTGCTGATTCTGCTGATCCTGCTGGGCTTGCTGTTGTTTCATAAATGCTACCACGTCAGGAGAAGTGGTATCGCCATTGCTTATCTTATCTAATATTTTCTGTTGATAATTAAGCTGCATTTGATATTGCTGTTGCAGATAATATAAATTCAGAGCTTCTGCCTGCTCTGCTGCTCCTATCGCACCAGGATTATAAAAATTAAGACCGTTAGCAAAAGCCGTTGCACTTATAAATCCAAGTGCTATTGCCAGAACTACTAATTTCTTCATATTCTACCCCTCCAAAAAGGTCATTTTATGTTTACTTTGATGCAATGGATATGCCAATCATTCGTAAAACATAAAACCTTTTAATATTAAGGGGTTATAGATTGAAAACTCTGTATACACATATATTTACACCAAGTTTAATACACATAAAACCAACGGTTGTTTAAATCTTATACATGAAAACACTATGCCTTGCTTGTAAAGGCAAGTTTAAAAGAGGTAGCCATACCACCACCTGCTTCTATTGATATTGGTATTCCCCACACAAGACATGTGCCCTGGAACACCTTTTCTCCGCCTTTTTCTCCAAGGGAGATAGTTTCTATCGGATATCTGAAAAGTTTTGCCCGTACATCACTGGAATAATGTAAAGAATAATTCCAGTACTCATCCGTAAATACTATTTTTTTTGCATCGCATTCTCCGACAGATGCAAGATTATGATTCTTTGGTTTCACACCGTCTATAGTAAGATAACGTTTCGGATCATATCCGGATAAAAGATTTATATTGGATTCCACCAGAAGCATAAATTCAATATCGTAATCTTCCGATTCATTCATCACTCCCAGCGTCATATCAAAACCGGTACTGTTAAAATCGTATATCTTCTCAAACCTGATCGGGATGTTTATGTCTCCCAGTTTTATATTACAGCATCTCTTAAGCTTGGTGCTTTCTTCCTCTATCCTGCATATCTCATATTCCTCAGAAGCGCACGGGCATAGTTCCTTATAACGCTGAAGCCTCAGATCATCAAGACTTGTATCCACAGGGACTATGTGTTCCATAAAGATATTTCTTCTATACCTGTCGTAGGCAAAACCGCTGAACGCATCATCCTGAACATAGACGTCAGCCTCATGTATGGAGATAGCTCTGTTCTGATCTTTGGGTTTTTCACTCATCTTTTTCATTCTGCTGTGATATGCCTCTTTTCTTCTTGCAATTGTATTAACTATATTTACATTCGACGTTCTGTAATCGACTTCTACGATACTGCCACCATGCTTTGGATCAATAAGAGCGGAATAAACGGGATTCGAATAATAGAGCTCATCACTTCCGTCAAAATTAAAATCCATTTTCCGTATCCGGGGTTTTGTCTTTAGTTCCGCATCCAGAAGTTTTTCAGCCTCTATAACATTCTCCCATATCCCGTGCCTAAGATGATTAAGGTACACCCCTCCAAAAAGCCCATGCCAATAAGCGCAGTTACACTGCGACTTATAGAGATGTTGTGTAATATGTTTAACAGCTTCTTTGGAAATCTTGCTTTTATTCTCGCTTAATCTTTCGCTTATAGAAAGAGTTCTCTTGTGGGCGTGGTTCGACTCGGGATATTTAACAAGGAAGTTATCCCAAAAACCTCCCTTCACGAATTTGAGAAGGTCCCTTAGCTCGTCGTTATTCTGTACAGCATGTTTAAGTTTTTCATAATCTATTATCGAATTCGCCGGCATAGCCCACTCCAGCATCTCCGCATAACTGGCAGTAGGAAGATACATCAGCCCTTCCGCATCAAGTGTATCATAACTCTCTGACAAGGTCGTTGTCTGTACTATATTATGATTTGATTCAATAGCAGTAAAGAACCTGTCCAGCCATTTTTCCTCTATCACCGATTTAAAGGTTTCCGGCCATACCCCGAATTTTTCTCCATCATCGCCGTAGGTTATGCACAGCGGCACAGAGGACATCTTACTCAGCTGTTCAATATACTCCATGGTCTTATGAGGCTCATGATACGGGATACCGTATCTCAGCCTCTTATCCGATGGAAACACGGAAACCCTTTTGCCGTGTCTCTCTGTATGGTAATACCCGGTAAGAGGAGCTTTTTTATCCAGGCCTGCACTGAAAAAATGTTCATCATCCAAAATAACATATTCAACCCCGGCATCATTCAAAAGGACCGGCATCGACGGCTCCCAAATTCTTTCCGCAACCCACATTCCTCGCGGTTTTATACCGGTGATGGAGACCCATTTATCCTGCATCATTTTTATCTGACCTATGGCATCCTCATCCCTAAGCACGGATATTATAGGCTCGTAGTATGCCCCGCCTATTATTTCAATCTGTCCCCTCTTCACCAGCTTCACTATCTGGTCTATGTGTTTTGGTTTTTTTTCCATGAGCCAATCAAGCAATGGACCGCTTATGTGAAG
>JAPLFT010000022.1 GCA_026390535.1 Pseudomonadota bacterium | reverse complement strand
GAATTGAAGAAAATGCTGGAAATATCATCAAGGTTTAAAGCCCTGGATTATAAACTTAAGTTAATTCAGGAAAACCTTTCAATAATCGTTAATCTTTCCGCCACCAAAAGCAACCTTTGGCTGGAATTTATTATAGTGGTTCTCATAGTTGTAGAAACCTTTATAGCTATTATTGCACTCTATCGTTGATCTTACAGCATATGTAATTTATCAAAAACCCCTGTTTCAGGAATATCCTTTCAAAGGGTGTTATATACTCATTTTTTCTGACGGCAGAAGAATGATAATCCCTGGTAAGTTCCAATATCTCTATCTTTTTCTCAGAAGCAATGGAATGAAGCACGGTCAATATCTGCACAAAGTAATCATCATTATCCGTTTTAATCTTTATAGTGCTTTCTTTTCTCATCCTCGTTATAAGAGCATCTATATAAGTTTTCTTTATCAACCTGTTCTTTTTTTGTCTTGTCTTAGGCCATGGGTCCGGAAAAAATATATTAACTTCACATATTTGGTCGCTATCAAAGAGTTCAGGTATTTTTTCAGCTTCTACCTTTACCACTTTGCAGTTTTTTAGATCCAGTTTTTTGATCTTTTGCACGGTGCGATATACTTCTTTATACTGTAATTCAAACCCAAGATAAAATTTGCCGGGATTTTTAGATGCAAGATCAACCAGCACCTCGCCATTGCCGCATCCGATATCCAGGATCACCGGATAAACAAAAGAGGATTTTCTCTTCAAAAAATCCTCTTCACCCGATATAACTTCCTCAAATTTAGCTATTTCATCAATATAAGGGTTTTTAAATCTCTTAGTTTTCAAAGCATTTTTTATTTGTAGTTTTTATCCAACCAAACCTTAAATTTGTTGAATTCCTTGTACGGTGCAATGAGGTCTCTTAAGATTTCTACAGTAACAGGAACTTCATTTTTATTCTTATCACCGTCCCAGTATTTAAATTTTGTGACACCCATAAAAACAGATCTGCACCAGCTATCCAGTGTTTCTATAAGCCATGGTGGCAAATTTGTTTTGTTAGCCTCATGCAAGTAATCCTGGAGTTCTTCCCTCACATCTGTAATCTTCATGCATTCTCCTCTTGCCATAACTTAATCTTGTAATTTTTCTATAATCCATATACCGTTAAAAGTAAATGCGTTACTTACACTTGTTTTTCCGGCTATACAGCTGGATGGTAAAGGTTGTTGCGAATATAGGCATACCGCGTAAAATACGAGGTTTTGTCTTCAGGTCATTAGGAAAAACCCTCTTAGGGATGACTGATGACGATTTCCGTTTAATGGTAAAACCTCTTTCTGAATATAAAGATATCAATGATTTCTTCACAAGAAAAATAGATCTGAAAAAACGTGAAATCCATTATCATAAAATAATTTCCCCTTGTGAAGGCAAGGTAATGGAATACGGACTTGTACAAAATAACGGATATCTGGCCCAGGTAAAGGGAATAAATTACAGTTTAGAGCGTCTTATACTTAATAATTCGCTTTCTGCTTATTTTAAACGCGGGTCTTTTTGTAATATCTATCTTTCACCCAGAAATTATCACAGGTTCCATTCTCCCTGTTCAGGCACCATAGATTATATAAAACATATTCCTGGAGCATGTTATCCCGTAAATGATATGGGGCAAAAGATACCAGGTCTATATACGCTGAACGAAAGGTACATTGTTTCCATAAAGAACAGTGACTTTAGGATATGTCTGGCAATAGTGGGCGCCGCGGCAGTCCGACGTATAAATATATTCAAAAAACCGGGAGATGTCATAATCAAGGGAGAAATGCTGGGAATGTTTGAGCTTGGGTCATCTATTGTTATGATCTCAGATAAAAAGATATTTTCTGTACCAAATGTGTTGATAGGCGATGTCAAGGTCCTTGGCCCCATCCTGCAAAGGGACGACCTGTAATACCGATTTGTATTCAAAATTATACTAATGTCTTGTGATGGGAGACTTCAGTTAAATTCTCTCTGCAAGTCGTTTAAACACTAGCGAGTTTTGTGTATGAAGAAGTTGGGATAAGGTATATTTGCGGGGTTAGGTGGTCTCTCGGCAGAAGGAACATCTAACACCAGCAAATATCTTATCCCAACGATGAATAACAAAATGAGCGTCAATAAGACTTGCAGAGAGAATTTAACTGAAAGCTCATCTCCTAAATATTAGTTAGTATAATTTTGAATGCAAATCGGTATTATTTTAATATCTGCTGAAGTTCCTGCCTGTCTTCTTCGGTAACTTCAGGCTGGTCATCGGCCTTTTGTTTTATCATCTTTATTTTCTTCGGTTCGGTAGCCTTTTTTGGTATATGTTTAACGGTCTTTTTTTCAGGAACTATGATTTTTTTCTCTGTTACAGTTTGTTTTACCGGCACTGTTTTTTTCTCTGTCGGCTCTTCCTGTATATACATAATCTCCTTATGGCCCTTAAGGGATTTAAAATATTCCATGACGTAAGTTTGAAGTTTTCTTCCTTTATATTCTAGTTGAAGTAATATCAATATGACTATTATCAGGACTATCAATTTAAATAAAAACTTCAACATATCAGATCCCTCCGCCCTTTAATTCATCAAGGACAAGTGTGGTAATATTCCTCAGAGTATCATAGACACCTGTTCCGCTTACGGCAACAGCTTCAAATTCCGGCTTTGAATATATATTCAAAAATTCCGACATTTCCTCAACCGGCATAACTCCGGAAAGATCCCTTTTGTTATACTGAAAGACTATCGGCATAGTTTTAATTTCATAACCATAATCTTCAAGATGATCGGAAAGTTTTTCTAAAGATTTTTTATCCGCTTCCATCCGCTCTTTCTGTGAATCCGCGACAAAAACAATCCCATCCGCACCTTTTAATATAAGCTTCCTGCTTGACTCATACATGACCTGCCCCGGTACCGTGTACAGATGGAATCTGGTCTTAAAACCATTTATCTCACCCAGATCAAGCGGGAGAAAATCAAAGAAAATACTTCTGTTATCATCGCCGGAAAGAGATATAAGCTTTCCCCTCGATTCAGGGTCGGCGTTATATATATATATTTCAGATTAGCTGTTTTACCGCTGAGACCCGGTCCGTAGTAAACTATTTTACAGTTTATCTCTTTAGACGAGTAATTGATAAAAGACATAATCTTTTATTCCTTGGCATACGGTTCTAGTGATACAAGAACCGCCCTTATATCAGCCGTAAACTTGCTGATATTATCCTTTATATAGAATATATCAACATCCTTGGGGTAAAAAATCACCAGAAAAAGATTCCTGCTCACAGGGGCAAGCACAGCATTACCTTTTGCCCCATTCAGCCATAACGAAAAATTTGTACCCTTTTCTCCAGTAAATGATGTCAATAAACCGTCTGCATTTAACAGCATTCTGATCGCGTGGTCGGCCATGACGTTTGCATCCAGATTACCGCATTCGGCTGCAATTGCTCCGGTCTCATCCAATATTGATATTCCTACAGCGTTGGTAGACAGATACAGGTTCTGTATAATGAATTCCAGTTTTTCAAGGGTTTTATTCAACATGAGACTTCCTGTCTTTCCTCCAATGCACGGCTTAATGTAACATCATCAACATAATCTATACTGGCGCCGGCGGGAACACCCCTGGCAAGCCTTGATATCCGAACCTTTATATCATGAACGGATTTTGCAATGAACAGGGTTGTTGCGTCCCCCTCAACACTAGGATTAAGAGCAACAATAATCTCCTCAACGTTGAGATCTTTTACTTTTTTAATAAGTTCAGGGATCTTTATATCATCCGGACCGATCCCATCCAGCGGTGAGATTACACCATGAAGTACATGATATATTCCTCTAAAACCGCTTCTCTCCAATACAAATACATCCTGAGGCCTCTGCACAACACAAAGGCTTTTTGTATCCCTTGAATAATCCGAACAGATCCCACATTCTCCGGTATTCACGGAGTAACCGTGACATAATGGACATATACGAATATCTTTTTTTGCGTCTAATATACAACTTGAAAGATCATTAACTCCGTCGCTATTCATATCAACAATATGAAAGGCAAGACGCGTTGCGGTTTTTATACCCATACCGGGAAGTTTATTAAGTTCTCTTGCCAGTTTTTCTATCGGTTCCGGAATGTAATCCATCATGGCCTCTTCCTAAACAACATTAATACAATTTAACCTTTTTAACCTTAGCACCAAACATATCTATAGCCGATTTTACGATTTCCTTTTCAGCCAGATCTTTCTTTTTCAGTTCTCCATCGGCCATTCTCTGCATAAGGACATTACTCCTTATATCCAGCATATATATATTACCGCATAATTCATGAATCGTGTCTTGAATAAGTTTTAGATATTCAGTCTTTTTTTCATGTATCTTTGAGAGAGTTTCAGGAGAATCCGAATAATCGACAACAACGGTCCTTCCCTGATGTATCCCTATAAATTTTCCTCTGGCTAATATATCGCTAAGCACTATGTCCCTTTTTGATATTGCCTGAATTAGTTGGTGCCAGTCCAGAGTGCTGCTAACATCGTTATTCGCTGTTATGTTGTTTTTTTTTTCGTTATTCAAAGGCTGAGAAGATATGTTTGTATTTTTAAGAGTACTTATCAGCTCTTCCAGACTACTGTTGCCAGGCTTATTACACATGGAAAGGAGTCCAACTTCGAACAGTAATGTCGCATATGATGAACGGGTTATATCTTCTGCCACTTTGTTTGCCATATAGAACCATTGTTCTATATCCGTAGCCGAAGTCTTGGGTGCTATTGATTCAAGTTCTTTCAGTTCATAATCGGGAAGGGTTTCTGACAGGAAATCAGAGAGACCGTTCTTTATAAATAACAATTCCTTAAATATCTCAACTATAGTCTCTGATATCTTTTCCACATCATAAGCTTCATTAAGAAGTTTTTTTGCCAGCGACATACATTTTTTTGGATCATTCTCGACTATGCCCTTAACAATTTCAAAGACAATATTCCTGTCTACAAAACCGAGTATGGCTTTAACCTCATTCTGATCAAATGTTTTTCCGGCAAAAGAGATTACCTGATCCAGTATAGAAAGCGAATCCCTAAGACTTCCCTTTGCCTCCCTGGCAATCGAATAAAGAGCCTGTTTGGACGCCGTTATACCCTCTTTTTCAACTATATTAGTGATGGTTGAAACGATATCTTCTACAGATAGTTTTTTGAAATCAAATGACTGACATCGACTAACTATGGTCTGTGGTATCTCGTGAGGTTCTGTCGTTGCAAATATAAAGATGCCGTGTGCAGGCGGCTCCTCCAGCGTCTTTAACAGAGCATTGAACGCGGAGTTTGATAACATGTGAACTTCGTCTATTATATATATCTTATATTTTGCGCTCACCGGAGGATACATGATGTTCTCACGTATCTCTCTTATTGCATCTACACCATTGTTAGATGCTCCGTCTATTTCCTGTATATCTATGGCGTTTGATCTTGTTATCTCAATACAGCTTGCGCATTCGTTACACGGTTCACCGTCTTTTTGGTTGGGACAGCATATAGCCTTGGCAAGAAGCCTTGCCACAGAGGTTTTTCCAACACCGCGGGATCCGGAAAATATATAAGCGGCGGCAAGCCTGTTATTTATTATGGAATTTTTTAAGGTTTTTACTACGTGATCCTGACCCTTTACATCTTCAAAACGTAATGGTCTCCATTTTCTGGCAAGGACCTGATATGCTGACACTCTTCTCACCTCGTTGTATAAATATTTATGGCGACCGGTGGAGACACGCGGAACACACAACTTACCGCTGCTTCCTTTCGGACCTGACGGGGTTCAAAGGGCTCACGCTGTCGCCTTGCCAGTCACCGTGTTTAAGGATTTATCAAATAACAGGGGTACATACAAGAGAAATATATCTGATCCCAAGTAGCAGTTTGGATGCAGAGTGAGGAAGACCTGACAATACTATGCGCCAAACTGCCACTTGGGATTAAAGTTCAACAATTTCTATATCATCAGAATCCTTGTTGTTTCCGTATCCCCTAACAACGAGCCCAAGAGTTTGCCCTTCTTTTCTTATTATCTTTTCGCTCTCTTCATTGTTCACCGCGAGCGTTATTTTGGCCTTTGTTCCCTCTTCCACAATGCTTATTCCAACCACAT
>JAPLFT010000059.1 GCA_026390535.1 Pseudomonadota bacterium | reverse complement strand
ATTGATGAAGAAATTAAGGCCGACGAAGCTATTGTTGTTGATGACAAAGATATGGGAGTGTCCACGGAAACATCTAAGAAAAAAATAAACAAATTATTAAAGACTCAAAAAATTGAGGAAGACGAAACATCTGATAATCCTTCTGCTTCCTCTGCGACTCCCGACACTGCAGCTCCTCCCGCAGACGCAGTTCCCGGCAGCGATGAATACAAAGATGAAATAAACAAAATAAGGGAAAGGTAATTTTTATGGATAAAATCAAAACGATCATCGAACCGTTCAAAATTAAAATGGTAGAGCCTATAAAGCATACCACGGAAGAATATAGACGAGCTGTTCTTAAAAAGGCCGGTTATAATCTTTTCAACGTGAAGGCGGAAGATGTACTTATTGATCTTTTGACGGATAGTGGAACAGCGGCAATGAGTTCAGGACAATGGGCGGCAATTATGGACGGCGATGAGTCTTATGCCGGAGCAAGAAGTTTTTTCCAGTTTGAGGAAGCTGTAAAAAAAATAACGGGGCTCAAGAATATAATACCGACCCATCAGGGACGGGCTGCGGAAAAAATATTATTTTCAATTGTGGGTGGCAAAGGGAAAACGATAATAAGCAATACTCACTTTGATACTACAAGGGCCAACGTAGAATTTTCCGGAGCCAGGGCGGTTGACCTTGTAATAGAGGAAGGCAAGAGTCCGTCAAAGATACATCCCTTCAAGGGGAACATGGATCTTAAACTTCTTGAAAAAACCATTAATGAGATTGGACCTACTAATATTCCGCTTGTTATAGTTACCGTTACGAACAACGCCGGTGGCGGACAACCGGTTTCCATGGAAAACCTTAGGGAAACGAAAAAAATCTGCAAGAAATACGGGATACCCATGTATCTTGATGCATGCAGATTTGCAGAGAATGCGTATTTTATAAAGAAGAGAGAAAAGGGGTATGAAAATAAATCTCCTTTTGAAATATCAAAAGAAATGTTCTCGTACTGTGATGGTGCAACTATGAGCGCAAAAAAAGACGGACTTGTTAACATCGGCGGTTTTCTTGCGCTTAATGACGATGATCTTACCCAAAAAGCAAGGACTCTCCTGATATTGACGGAGGGTTTTTCAACCTATGGTGGGCTAGCCGGAAGAGATCTGGCAGCTATAGCAAAGGGACTTGAAGAAGTTGTCGAAGAGGATTACCTGCAATACAGGATAAGGTCCATCGAATACGTAGGAGAAAAACTTACGGCTCTTGATATACCGATAATACTTCCGACGGGCGGACACGCCATATTTGTAGATGCTGAGGCTATGCTTTCTCATATACCTAAGAACCAATATCCTGCTCAGGCCCTTGCGTGTGAACTTTATGCAGTTGGAGGGATAAGGGGCGTAGAGATCGGAAGTGCCATGATGGACAGGGATCCTGAGACAAAAGAAAATCGTCCGGCAAAGATGGAACTGGTCAGGCTTGCCATACCTCGACGGGTATATACCCAGAGCCATATGGATTATGTTGTGGAAATACTGGATATCGTGAACAGACAAAAAAAGAATATATGCGGGCTCAAGATGATCTACGAGGCTCCTGTGCTTAGACACTTTACTGCAAGATATGAGCAGGTTTAATCTTTTATAATGGCTCTTGGAATACTTAAAACGACCCATGGAGAAATACAGCTACCGGTCTTTATGCCCGTTGGCACAAAGGCTACAGTTAAGGCTGTTCCTCCAAAGGACCTGGAAGAACTTGAAGTAAAAATAATACTGGGAAACACTTATCATCTTTTTTTAAGACCCGGACACGAACTTATAAAAAAAATGGGAGGACTCCATAAATTTATGTCCTGGAATGGACCGATACTGACAGATAGCGGCGGAT
Organism: Pseudomonadota bacterium; assembly: GCA_026390535.1. Lineage (GTDB taxonomy): Bacteria > Bdellovibrionota > JAFGOL01 > JAFGOL01 > JAFGOL01 > JAPLFT01. Next base: position 7,094 of record JAPLFT010000059.1, on the reverse strand, counting down.
ATCAGGTCTTCAGTCTTACAAAACTCAGGAAGATAACGGAAGAGGGTGTGGAATTCCGTTCTCACATAGATGGATCCAAACATTTTCTGACGCCGGAACTTTCCATACAGATACAGGACGCGCTGGACTCGGATATAAAAATGGTCTTTGATGAATGTCCGGCACATGACAGCGATAGAACTTATATGAAAAAATCTCTTGAACTTACAACAAGATGGGCAAAAAGATCCAAAGACGAATGGCAACGCCTTGGTAAGAACGGCCTTTTGTTTGGTATTGTACAGGGCGGAATGGAAAAGGATCTGAGGCTGGAAAGCCTGAAGCAGATCCTTGATATAGGTTTTAACGGGTATGCCCTGGGCGGTTTTAGCGTAGGTGAATCAAAGGATATCATGTACGATGTCCTTTCTTCCACAATGGACCAGATGAATATTATAAAAGCTCCCATCTATCTTATGGGTGTTGGAGAACCGGAAGACATATTGTTTGCCGTGAATCTTGGGGTACAGATGTTTGATTGTGTTGTACCGACGAGGAATGCAAGGAATGGAGGGCTTTACACCTTTAATGGCAAGATATCCATAAAGCAGGCAAGATACTTTGATGATCCTGAGCCTGTAGAGGATACCTGCGACTGTTATACATGCAGGAATTTCTCAAGGGCGTATCTGAGACATCTGTATTTATCCGGCGAATTGCTGTCTTATTACCTTAATACGGTCCATAACCTGAGGTTTTTCATGCGTTTTATGCAGAAAATGAGAATTTCCCTTAAAAATTCGAACTTTGAGCAATTTTCTGCTGATTTTTTGAATAACTATAATAAAGATATAGCTTAAATATTATCTATTTAAATGGAGGGTCTTATGTATTTGGTTTTATTTTTAATGAATAGCGTTTTTGCACAGGCTCAAACACAGGGGGCAGCGCCAAAGAGCGGTATGACGGGCATCTTAAATATGCTTATGCCTTTCGTCCTTATTATCATAGTTTTCTATTTTTTAATGATCCGTCCTCAGCAAAAGCAGAGGAAACAGCATCAGGAATTCTTAAGTAACCTGAAGAGAGGCGATGAGGTAATAACATCAAGCGGAATAATAGGAACGATAGATGCGGTCTCTGATAAAACAGTGACACTTCAGATCGACGGTGATGTTAAGATAAAAATTCTGAAAGGGATGGTATCCACAAGCACTAAACTTGGAATAATGGAAAACCAAAAATAAGGAGTTATATATCATGATGGGAGATAGATGGCGTTTTTACTTTGTTATATTTCTGATCGCAAGTTCCCTTTGGGTTATATCACCGCTGCTGATAAATATTAATAAGGCTCCTTACTGGGTTTCTAAGATAATGCCTTCGCAGAGTCTGAAACTGGGTTTGGACTTACAGGGTGGAACACATCTTGTATTGGGTGTTGATATAGACAAAGTTGTAATTGAACATGCGGATAGGAATGTTGAGCGCCTGATAAAAACATTTCAGGATAAAAAGGTAGATATTGAAAAAGTATATCGCAGGGATAAGACATCACAGGTAACCGTAAAGGCAAAAAATTCTACCGATATAAAAACGATAGGTGAAATAGTAACTAAATACACCGGCATGGTGTATATGACGTCCGCAGATAATGAAATAACCTTTGATGTTAAGGATCAGGACAAGGAATATATAAAGAAAAAAGCAATAGACCAGACCATAGAGGCTATAAGGAACAGAATAGATGAGTTTGGTGTTAACGAACCGAGTATTCAGGCTCAAGGAAATGACAGGATCGTAGTACAGCTTCCGGGCGTAAAAGATGCCGCCAGGGCGAAATCGATTATCGGCAGAACTGCAAGGCTCGAGTTTAAGCTTGTTCAAAACAAACCTGATTTCAATCACGAGAAATTGATCCTGCTTATTAACAAGGCCGCTGAAGCGGGTATTGTTTACGAAGAGGGAAAAACAACATATACGGATTATGCAGATAACCTGAATGAATATTTGGCAAAGAATAAAAGTATCCCCGAGGATTCAATAGTACTTTTTGAAAGAAAGGTTGATCCTCAATCCGGCAAAAAAATGCTGATCCCGTATCTTCTTGATAAAGCCAGCCCCGTTACGGGAGATCACTTAAAGGATGCGTATATAGGATTTAACAGTGAATTTGGAGAACCCTACGTAAGTTTTCAGATGAACACATTGGGTTCAAGATTCATGGAAGAACTAACAGGTAAAAATATAGGCAGACAGCTTGCAATAGTCCTGGATAAGAATGTGTACTCAGCACCGACTATTCAGGCGAAGATAAGTGATTCGGGACAGATCACTCTTGGAGGCGGAAGGCCTCTTACAGAAATACAGCAGGAGGCTGAAGATATTGCTCTTGTTCTAAGGGCCGGTGCACTTCCTGCACAGTTGAATTTTGAAGAAGAAAGAGTCGTTGGTCCCTCCCTTGGTAGTGATAGTATAGCGGAAGGTAAACTGTCCTTTATACTTGGCTCGATATTGGTCATTTTGTTCATGGGTATCTACTACCGGTTCTCCGGTTTTATTGCCAATTTGGCGGTCATCATGAACGTTATACTCGTGGTTGCCGTACTTATGTTGTTTGGTTCTACATTAACTATGCCCGGTATCGCAGGTATTATTCTTACAGTCGGTATGAGTGTTGATGCCAACGTTATTATTAACGAGCGAATACGAGAGGAATACCGATCGGGTAATGCGGCCAAAGCAGCGCTCGAGAATGGATATCACATGGCCTTTTGGACGGTCATCGACGCCCATATAACCAATATGATCGCGGGTATTGTTCTTCTGCAATATGGTACAGGACCTATTAAGGGTTTTGCAGTCACCCTTTTGATCGGTATCGTTTCATCCATATTCACAGCGGTATATTTAACAAAATGGGTATTTGAATATCTGATGGATAAGGGAAAACTAAAAAAACTAAGTATATAAAAGTGGAGGAATGATTATATGTTTTTGCTGATAAAGCCGCACACCAATTTTGATTTCATGGGTACAAGATATATATGGATAACAGTTTCGGCTATCCTTATACTTACTTCTATTATCTTGTTCTTTACCAAAGGACTTAACTATGGAGTAGATTTTACCGGTGGTATAGAAATGAGTGTTAAGTTCAATGATCCTGCCGTGGATTCACAAAGATTAAGAACGGTCATGAATGAAGTAAAGATAGAGGACCTTCAAATCCAAAAGTTCAGCGACTCAAAATATAACGAATATTTAATAAGGGTCAAAGGCATAAATGAGTCCCTTGGGCAGCTTACAAAAGATATAGAGACAAAACTTGCGGAGCGTTTTGAAAAAGACAGTTATGAAGTTAGGAAAGTTGACATAATTGGACCAAAGGTAGGAAAAGAACTTAAACTAAGCGGTATATACTCTCTTATTTATGCGATGCTGGGCATATTTATTTATATTGCAATAAGATTCGATTATAAATTTTCTACCGGAGCTATAGTAGCTTTGGTACATGATCCTTTGATAATAATAGGGGTGTTTTCCATCACGGGTTATCAATTTACTCTTACAACGGTGGCGGCTCTTTTAACCGTAATCGGTTACTCGACGAACGATACTATCGTCGTTTATGACAGGATAAGGGAAACAATGCGGATGCAAAAGGGAACACCTTATTACAACATAATTAACAGAGCTGTTAATGATACATTGAGTAGAACAATATTAACGTCAGTGGTAACTATGCTTGTAGTAATTATGCTTCTTATATTCGGCGGAAGTACATTGTGGGATTTTTCTCTTGCTCTGACCATTGGCATAGTCGTCGGAACATATTCTTCAATATTCATAGCCTCGCCGATAGTACTATACATGGAGAATCTTGCAGAAAAAAAAGCGACAGTTAAAGCAACCCAAGCGACTAAGTAATGCCAAAATGTAAGTGGAATATAAAATCGACAGTAACGGAAAAAGCAAAAAAGCTTTCAAAGAATCTTAGCCTGTCTCCTGTAGTTACTCAGGTTCTTATAAACAGAGGACTGGATAATCAGGAGGATATAAAGGTTTTCTTTGACCCAAGTTTATCCAAACTCCCGGATCCGTTTGCCCTGGGCGATATGAAAAAAGCCGCAGATCGTCTTGCCGATGCCATAGAAAAAAAAGAAAAAATATGTGTTTACGGCGACTATGATATAGACGGTTCAACGTCTATAGCTACAATAGTTACTTTTTTGAGATCTCTTGGGGTTGGTGTGACATATTATCAGCCGGAAAGATTCGTCGAGGGTTACGGACTGCATGTGGATTCCGTTAAGAACCTGCACAAAAACGGAACGAGTCTGTTGATAACGGTGGATTGCGGGACTTCGGGCATTGATACCGCTAAATACTGCAAAGAAGTCGGTATAGATCTGATAATAACCGATCATCATAAAGTTGGAACAGAAAATCCCGACGCATATGCTTTTGTTAATCCTCACAAATCAGGAGAAAACAAAATATACTCCAGTCTTGCAGGCGTCGGAGTGTCCTACTATCTTGCCCTGGCAACAAGAAAGGTACTTCGCGACAGAGGGTTCTTTAAAAATGATGTGGAAGAACCTGATCTGAAAAATTATCTGGATATAGTGGCATTCGGTACTATTGCAGACGTTGTTCCTCTGATGGGGATAAACAGGATATTAGTAAAAAAGGGTTTGGATATAATAAACAATAATTCCAGAATAGGATTATCGGCTCTTATAGAAGTGAGTGCTCTAAAGACAAAAATTAATTCTGATGCGCTTGGTTTTATACTTGCCCCAAGACTTAATGCTGCCGGCAGAATGGGTAACGCATCACGTTCTGTTGAACTTCTCCTTTCTAATAACGAGGATGAAGCAAGAAAAATTGCAAAAGTTTTGGATGAAGAAAATCAAAAGAGAGTCTCTTTTCAAAATAAATCATGGCAGCAGGTTCAAACTATAGTCGAGGAAATGGTTTCAAAAAAAGATGTCGGTGCGTTCGATAAAAAATTTACACTTACTTTTGCAAACGAGGGATGGCATCAGGGCATAATAGGTATAGTTGCGTCCAAATCCGCGGAAAAATGGTATAAGCCGACTTCCGTATATACCATAGGGAATAATGGAACGGCAAAAGGCTCCGCAAGAAGTGTCCCGGGTGTTGATATCTTTTCTGTGTTTTTAAGTTTCAAGGAAATTTTTGAAGATTTCGGCGGCCATAACATGGCGGCAGGCATGAGCATAAAGTCAGACAGGATCCCCAAGTTTGAAGAAATGTTTGAGCTTGGGGTCAGTAATTACATGAAGTCCAAAAAACTTTCCCCGGTTATTGATATAGATGTTGAAGTCGGAATTACGGATATAAGTATAAAAACAGTAAATGAGATATCCCAGATGGAGCCGTTCGGACTGGAGAATCCCCAGCCGCTTTTTTTCAGTTCTGATGTTAAAGTCTTTAACAAATGGGTTTTAAAAGATAAACACCTGAAACTTAAACTGGAAAACGGGATTGATGCCATTGGGTTTAACATGGCGGATATGGCTGACAAGATCGGCAATACCATAGACATGGTTTTTAAACCTTCAATAAATGACTGGAACGGAACAAGATCTCTGCAGTACATACTGGTGGATGTGGAATAATCCTAAATGGGCAGCCCCCAAGGGATACCTTTGGCTGCTATCATAAGTGTCTCAAGTTTAGACATATTAGTCTGGAGAAGGCGGGTTTTTACATACTTTTTGGCACTATTTTACTAGGTTTTTAAACCTAGGGGTATTAGTCTAAAAACCCTATAATACCACCTAGTTAAATGATAGATTATCGTTTTTTTCATTAAAATCAGGCGTTTTTCCTTGACCCGCGTCTGCCTTGTCTGGTAAGGTTTTTTTATGGCATCCAACTTGCATAAAAGGATAGGTATGAGGGGAAACAAAATGATGAAACTTATACCTAGCAGTAAAAACGCCTTATTCGTACTGACCATGGCTTTGGTTGTAGTGCTAAGCTCGCTTTTTGTCATAAAAGGTAATGTTAACGAATTGAGAAAAGTCCATGAGCTTAAACTGGTCATTACAGACTTTGTTAGTAGCAATAACAATGGACACGTTAAGGAAGCGGACGTTAACCTTCTTGCAAGAGAGATCTATACTGCAGGAAGAAAATACAACATAGACCCTATGCTTATATTCTCTGTTATAACCGTTGAATCATCACTCAATAAAAACGCTGTTTCTCCAATGGGAGCAAGGGGTTTGATGCAGTTGTTGCCTGCTACTGCCAAAAGTATCTCTGAGGAAATGGGCGTGGCATACAATGGACATAAGGCTCTTAACGATGTCAGAACCAATATTACCCTTGGTACCTACTATCTTTCTAAGCTTTCAGAAAGATATAACAACGATATGAAACTTTACCTTGCCGCATATAACTATGGACCGGATGAAGTTGACCGTATGATTAAGGAAGATGGCGGAATACCCAACGGTTATTCCCATAAAATAATAAAGACGTATAATAAGCTTAATCCATATGCCAGCTGGAGACTTTAGGTTTTGATGTACGAGATCCGGATTACATCAAAATTCAATGCTGCCCATAACCTTAGAAACTACAATGGTAAATGTGAAAAACTTCATGGACACACATGGAAGGTAGAGGTTTGCATAGAAGGCTCCAAATTAAATGAAACGGGTTTTTTGTATGACTTCAGAGTTATTAAAGGAGCCACCAAAGAGGTTTTGGAACGATTTGACCATGCTTATATAAACGAGATATCTCCATTTGACAAAATCAACCCCACGGCAGAAAATCTTGCGAGCGTCATATACGAGGAATTAAAAAAACAGTTTCCTCAATTAAAAGAAGTGACCGTGTGGGAATCAGAGGATGCAAGCGCTACCTATAGAGTCAGCTAAAAAATCCAAAGCATTGGTTCTTTGCTCTTCGGGCCTTGATTCTGTTTATAATCTTGTTAAAGCAAAAAAGGATTTTTTAAAGACTGCCGTAGTCTTTTTTGATTATAGCCAAAAAGCGGCAGCTCAGGAATATGTACATGTAAAAAAACTATGTGAAGCCCTGGACCTTGATTTTATAAAAATAGATCTTCC
>JAPLFT010000072.1 GCA_026390535.1 Pseudomonadota bacterium | reverse complement strand
GGTGTACCCATAAATTCCCCTATTCAAAAAGTATCGAAAGTATTCTTTCAAAATCATCCTTGTTGAAGTACTCAATCACAAATTTACCTTTTTCATATCTACCATCTATGTGGACTTTTGTCTTAAACTTTTCTCTAAGGTTATCTTCTATGGAATTAAAGACCCCTTCTCTGCCCTCCACTGATTTGATATTATTATGATTTTTTGCATTTTTGGCTTTATTGACCAGGTTTTCCAGATCCCTTACAGAAAGGTTCTTGCTGGTTATTTCCTTTGCGATCCTTAATAGATCCTTTTCCGAATCAATTGAACAAAGTATTTTTGCGTGTCCCATGGTTATGCTGCCCAGGATTATCTCCGCTTGGACAGAATCCGGAAGTTTTAATAATCTCAAATAGTTAGTTATTGAACTTCTGTCTTTGCCGACGTTTTTTGAGATATCCTCATGTGTCATAGAGAATTCTTCCAGAAGCTGTTTGTACGCCCTTGCCTCTTCTATGCTGTTTAAGTCGGATCTTTGTATGTTTTCAACCAGGGCCGTTTGTAAGGTAGCTTTATCAGACATATTCTTAAATATTACGGGGACAGATTCCAACCCTGCAAGTTTTGCGGCTCTCCACCTTCTTTCTCCTGCAACTATCTCGTAATTATTGCCTCTTTTCCTCACTATGAGCGGTTGTATCAACCCGTTTTCCTTTATGGAGACTGCCAATCCTTTTATTTCTTCATCCTTAAAGTTCTGTCTTGGTTGTCTTGAGCATGGAAAAAGTTTATCCACTGGACACATAAAAAACTGATTTGGCGATTCGTGAGTATCCACATTGATAGATCCTACCGTATACACGGAAGGAGTTTCTATATAGTCGGCGTCCGGTAGAAGAGCGGCTAATCCTCTTCCAAGCGCCCTCCTAGTAGTTGGCTTGCTGCTGGTATTGTTGTTTTGTTTCAAACTTTCTGTCATTTTCCATGACCTCCTTAGTAAGATTGAGGTAGCTTATCGCTCCACTCGAATTAATATCGTAAAGAATGACGGGCTTACCGTAACTTGGCGCTTCGCTCAGCCTGACATTTCTGGGTATCATTGAGTTAAAAACCTTGCTCTTAAAATAACTCTTTATCTCATTAGCTATTTCAAAAGATAACCTGTTTCTCTTGTCGAACATCGTTAATAATATTCCTTCCTCGACGAGATTTGTGTTCAGCCTTTTTTTTATGAGATCTACCGTCTTTAAAAATTTACTTATCCCCTCAAGAGCAAAATATTCGCACTGAAGTGGGATCAAATATGTATCAGCTGCTGTTAACGCATTGATGGTCAATATTCCCAGCGACGGAGCACAATCTATTATTATATAATCATAATAAGATTTTATTAGCGCTATCGCATCTTTTAATCTGACTTCTCTTGCCATTTCATTAACAAGTTCCGGTTCTGCACCGACGAGATCTTTTCCTGCGGGAGCAAGATCAAGAAATTTTAATTCTGTTTTTTTTATAATATCCCTAAGGGTGGCTTCACCCATTATCACGTGATAGATATTGGCTTCGTCGTATTGATCAGCCTCAAAACCAAGCCCGGAGGTCGCGTTTGATTGAGGATCAAAATCAATCAACAGCGTCTTTCTTTCTGCTGTGGCCAATGATGCCGCAAGATTTATTGCTGTGGTTGTTTTTCCTACTCCGCCTTTTTGATTGGCAATTGCTATTACCCTACCCATGAATAAACCCCCATCTGTTTTTTCGTAGATTTATAAATAAAAAGTATAGTGTATATTGATTTTTATCGCAACATTAATAAATGTTCCACGTGGAACACTTATTCGACTATTCGTGCCAATACATTATTTTTAAATGAATTTTTTGTTAAAACGTTAATAAAATCATACTCTTCTGTAAAATTTTGAGTGTTAAATTTATGCCCCTGCTGAGTAGTCATCATAAAAACAAATTCGGTTTTTTTATTTATATTTTTAAAGTATTCATAAAGGAAATCATATTCCCCAAGGGCTCTACTAACGATTATTGTTTTGTCCGATATGTTTTTTATTTCTTCATATTTGGAATTTATAACCTTTGTGTTTTTAAGATTGAGTCTAAGTGCACAGTGATCGATAAAATCGGTTTTTTTCTTTATCGGCTCTACCATTGTGACCTTGTTAATCAGGCATATTCCCAGGATAAGCCCGGGAAATCCGCCTCCGCTTCCTATATCCATAACTTCATGGTCTTTATAAAATTTCTTAATATGAGATACCAGACATAAACTGTCCAATACGTGCTTCGTCCAAAAACCTTCTTTATCTCTTATCGAACTTATGTTTATAACCTTATTCCACTTCATATATTCCTGTTCAATAAAAGCAAAGCTCTTCATCACGGCTAATCTGTCCAGCTCTGGAAGGAACTTCTCAAGGAATTGTTCCACGTGGAACATTAGATAACCCCCCTCTTCTTATATATAAGGAGTGTATCAAGCGCCGCAGGGGTTATCCCTGGGATTCTGGAAGCTTGTGCAAGGTTTTGTGGTTTTACCTTGTTAAGTTTTTCCCTTACTTCTATTGAAAGATTCTTGAGTTTTCCATAAGATACGTCTGCATCTAATTTTATAGATTCAAGGTCCTCGGCTTCCATTTCCTTATTCTGGGCCATCCTTATATAGCCCTCATACTTAATCTCTATTTCTATCTCTTCTCCATAATTTTGGGGAAGTTTTACACTAATCATCTTCATAAGGTCTGAAAATCTTACTTCCGGTCTTTTGAGTAGATCTTTTGCAGACACCGGATTTGTTATTTCTGTGCTATTCAATCCAATCAAGATCTCATTAATTTCCTTATTCGGTTTAACAATAGTATGACAAAGTTGCTCTACGGCACTAAATATTTGCTCCCATTTTGTAGCTATTTTTAGATATCCATCTTCGCTTATCAATTTGTTTTCATTGGCAAATTTGTACAATCTGTAGTCGGCGTTATCTTCTCTAAGGTAGAGTCTATTTTCTGCCCGGGAGGTAAACATCCTGTATGGTTCATCTACTCCTTTGGTTACTATGTCATCTATCATTACCCCTATATAGGAGTCCCTTCTTGGAAAAATAAGCTTATCAAGTCCAAGAACTTTTCTTGCCGCGTTTATACCTGCGACAAAACCCTGAGCCCCCGCTTCTTCGTAACCCGAGGTTCCATTTATTTGCCCGGCAAAGAATAGCCCTTTTATTTTCTTTGATTCCAGACTTAGGTCCAATTCCTGGGGATCAACACAGTCATACTCGACTGCATATGCCGGCCTTATGATCCTAACCTTCTCAAGACCTTGGATGGTCTTGTAAAACTGCTCTTGGATATCTATGGGTAGTCCCGTAGAGACGCCATTTGCATAATATTCAATGTTATCAAGGCCTTCTGGCTCTAAAAAGACCTGATGAGATAGCTTATCCGGGAATCTGACTACCTTGTCTTCGAGTGATGGACAGTACCTTGGTCCCTTTGATGTTATCTTTCCGCTGTATACCGGTGCAAGTTTAATATTCTTAGAAATTATCGCATGAGTATGAACGTTGGTCCTCGTAAGATAACAACTTTCTTTCTTTATAGTGTTGATAAGCGGATATAAAGAGAAACCTTTTACAGCGTCGTCATGATGCTGCTCCTGGAGTAAAGTAAAATCAATTGATCTTGAATCAAGTCTTGCTGGTGTTCCTGTTTTAAATCTGAATATTTTGTGTTCTGTATGCTTGTTTAGGAACTCACTTAGATCGTCGCTGGATTTCTCCCCTGCTCTACCACCTGATACGGTGGCATCGCCGTAGTGGAGTCTTCCTTTAAGAAATGTCCCTGCACATATTATTACAGAATTACCATATATCTTTAATCCCTCACAGGTATCTACGCCGATAATTTTATTATTTTCTATAATTAACCCGCAGACCTCTGCCTGAAAAAAATGTATATTATCATACTTGGAAAGTTCTTTTTTCATTTCGATTGAATACAAAACCTTGTCTGCTTGCACTCTTGTTGATTGAACTGCTCTTCCTTTTTTGCTGTTTAGCTTTCTAAATTGAATTCCCGTAGAATCTATTATTTTAGGCATTAAGCCGCCAAAAACACCTAATTCCTTGACGAGGTGCCCCTTGGCAAGCCCTCCTATGGCTGGATTGCAAGACATCCAGGCGAGCCTATCCATGTTTATGGTTACCAGTAAGGTTTTCAAGCCGAATTTTTGCGCGGCTACTGCGGCCTCACATCCGGCATGTCCTCCTCCAACGACGATAACATCATACTTTTCCATATTATTTACCTATACAGAACCTGGAAAAGAGCTCATCCAACGTATCGTCAGATACCTTTTCCCTTCCCGTAAGCCTATTAACCATATCTATAGAGTCCCTAAGCATAAACGAGACCGTTTCTATGGGGTGCTCCTTCTTAAGGGCCCCGATTATATCCTCTATCCTTTGGGCCAGATCATGGATATGTGCCTTCTGCCTCTTTGTCAGCAGAAAATGCTCAGCTCTGTCATCTTCAGTTTCCAGCATCTTACCCAGTTCCTTTGCGATCCTTTCCCTAAGGGCAATTATGCTGTTTGTATCCTTTATGGATGTATAGACCACATCTTCCCTTATGGTGTTGGGCTTGTTTATATCCGTCTTATTCCTGATCTTTATGGCTTTGTCATGTTTGAACTTGTATGTGTCCTTATCCGTTATTTCCAATACCATAGACGCTGAATTCATGAGATCGTTTATTTTTTTAATCCCCATTTTTTCTATTTCACAGTTCGTGGTCTCCCTAAAACCGGCCGTGTCTATAAGTGTGATCTCAAGCCCATTTATAAACAGCTCCGCCTCTATATAGTCCCTTGTGGTGCCCGGGTGTTCATGGACAATGGAGCGTTCCTGTTCGATGAGTCTGTTAAAAACGGAGGACTTTCCTACATTGGCCTCTCCAACTATCAATATCCTTATATCCCTTGCCAACAATTCTATCTTTGAAAATGAGTTCAATATGCTCTCTGTTCTGGCGAGTATCCCTTCAAGTCTGTCTAATGCCTTTTTTTTGTCTAGCACTCCCGCTGATTCCTCTTCAAAGTCTATTTCAAGCTCTGTAAATACACTTATGTCGATCAACTCTTTCCTTATAGCATCAAGCACAGTAGAAAGGCCGCCCTTTAGAACCTGGTTCCTGTATTTTACCGCAATTGCGCTGGATGAATTGATAATATCGGCAACAGCCTCTGCCTGTATCAGATCTATCTTATCATTAAGGTATGCACGCTTAGTGAATTCTCCCGGTTGGGCCATTCTTGTTTTAAATTTCTTACTTAAAAGAACAGCATCTATAATACCATTAACTATGGATGGATTACCGTGGCAGAATATTTCGCATACATCTTCCCCTGTATATGAGTTTGGGGCCTTATAATAGACGGCCACAACCTCATCCAGTTCATTTTCTAAAAGATAAGCATGCCTTGCTTTTGTTATCTTGGTTTTAAACAGGTCTTCCGTGATGTCTTTTGCGTTCCTGCCGCTTATTCTCAGACCAGAGACCGCTGCTCTGCCCGCCGGCGTTATTTCTGCAATAATATTGTCAGAAAATGTTAATATCATTATTCCGAATTAGCTTCACCGCCGACCGGTCTACCAACTTTGGATATCTTGATCTTCTTATACAGACCATCACCCAAAGATTCACTGGTAAGGTCACCCTCTGACTTTACTAGGATATGCACTATCCTTCTTTCACTGGGGTTAAGCGGCTTTAATATGTAAGGCCTATTGGTCTTTCTTACAGTGGTACAGATCTTGGTTATATAACTCTTTAAATAATCTTCTCTCTCTTTTTTAAAATCATCGGCATCAACGACTATATTTATACTCTGTTCCGTATTCTTGTTTACACACTTAACCAGTATGTGCTGTATGGAATCCAGAAGCCTGCCTTTATCGTCTGTGAACATTGGGACATCGTCACCTGTTAATATGTATCTTATGGCATCGTCCTGCATAGTCTCATTCATAGAGACAGAAAAATTTCCTTCCTTTAATATTCTTTCTAGAAGTTCTTTGGATTTTTGCTTCATAGCCATGTACTCTTCCGATATCTCTTTTACCTTGGCCTTTATCCTTACGTCCCTCTTGCCTGTTATGACCGTTAAGAACTTAGGCGGTAATAGCTCATACTCTATGTGATTTGAATTAAAATAATCTCTGGCTTTTTCCTTGGCTTCCTCTAACGTGCTCCCTATAAACTCTTTAAACTCTTCCATGTTAAATATCAACCTCCGGGTTTTAATTACTAGCTGGTTTTTTGTTCATCACATACTGTTGCGCTATACCAAGCACTGTGCTGAAAAGAATATACAGCGTCAAGCCGCTTGGAAGGCTAAGCATAAATATGGTGAATATTACAGGCATCATGAACAGCATCATCTTCGCCTGTGTCTGGTCCATCGTAGGATTTGGTGTTATCTTCTGCTGAATGAACATCATAATACCCATGAGTATCGGGAATATATAGTAAGGATCTTTCATAGAGAGATCGGTTATCCAGAAAATAAACGGAGATCTGTATAATTCGACCGCGCCTGCCAATACCTTATACAGCGCTATAAAAACAGGGAGCTGAATAAGCATCGGTAAGCAGCCGCTCATCGGATTCACCTTGTGTATCTTCATAAACTGCATCATTTCCTGATTTAATTTTGCCTTATCGTTCTTATATTTTTCCTGAAGGGTTTTAAGATGAGGCTGAAGCTCCTGCATCTTCTTCATTGATTTCATACTCTTGTGCTGAAGCGGATACATAATAAGCCTTACAAGCAGGGTAAGAAGCAGTATAGCTATTCCGTAGTTGGGGATTATTTTATAGAAAAATTTCATAATCTCCAGCATCGGTACAGATATAACTGCAAGCCATCCGTAATCTATAGCCTCAGAAAGTGTGGGGTCCGCTTTTCTAAGATAACTGACGTCTTTTGGTCCTATATAAATAGAATAATTATAGACTCCTTCCTTTGGGCTAAGAGCAAACTCCGTGGAATACATTGAATCTTCATCCTTTTTGTCTGCAATAACATCCGTGAAAAAATCATTCTTAGGTAATACAGAGAAAAGGAAATATCGGTCGCTGATACCAATCCAGTTAACCTTGTTCTCAAATGTTAAGGTCTTAATCTCATCTTTTGCTTTAATCGGGATCCTTTCAACCTTATCCTGTGAATATATCAGGTATGTCCTGCTCCTTGCCTGAGGATCATCTGAAAAACTGTACTGGTTTTGATCCTTTGTTGCCGCTGCTATGATCTTAAATTTAAGCTTATCGCTGCCTGCGGTCTTAATATCCGATTTAAGTACATACGGATCAGTATTACTTAAAGAATAATTAATAGTTGTACCCTTATACCCCAGGGAGACGGTAGTGCCCGTTTTGGATAAAGACTTAAAAGGGCCTTCGTCAAGATCGGCCATCTGGAGAGCGCCTTTGGCTTCTACGTCGCTACTAAAAAACTTAATTGCCGATTTTTGACTATCCTTATATTTTTTGAACGTGGCCTGCTTGATCTTTCCACCTATGGAACTTATATCAACCTTAATAAAGTCATTCTCTATTGTGTAAACATCTTCCTTGGCGATCGATTTATTCATCCCTGTTTTTATATGCTTATTTGTCTTTATATCCGGGGCACTGGCTGTTTGAGAAGCCGTCGTTGTCTGGATCTCCTGTTGTACAACTTGTTGCGGCTTTTTTTTGCTGAAGATAAACGGCCATGCTATCAATATAAGCATGCTAAGGGCCACAGCCAGAAACATTCTTTTTTCCATATTCAACCTCTTTAATTATTTTACAGGATCGTATCCACCCTCATTAAAAGGGTTACATCTCAATATTCTCCATATAATTTTATGAATGCCCCTAAAAAAGCCCTTCTCCTTGAGCATATCCATCGCGTATTGCGAACATGACGGATAAAACCTGCATCTGGGGGTTGCATACCTTGAATAGAGGTTTCTATACAGCACTACAAGCCCATAGGGTGCCATCGCTATTATTTTATCTAATTTTATCAGTGATGATTTCAACAAGATCTTCTAATTCCTCTCGTAGTTCGGCGATATCGTTATCGATTTTAGTACCTTTCTTTGAAATAAGACAAATAGAAAGGTCTTTATTCGCCAATTTTTCCTTAACTAAACTCCTGAAAATCCTTTTTATTTTGTTCCTTCTAACAGTACACGCGCTTTTTGCGCTCAATCCAAAAAATATCCCCAAAGCCTTATTTATAAATCCGTATGCTGCAACAAAATGCTTTGAATATACCCTGTTAGAAAGCAGGGACTCCCTGTTGTCTTTTGTTTTCTTTTTATTTTCCACTTACTTCTATAGATAAGCGCTTTCTTCCCTTCGCGCGTCTTCTATTAATAACCGACTTCCCACCCGGTGTTTCCATCCTTGAAAGAAACCCATGCTTTTTTTTCTTTTTAAGTTTATGAGGTTGATACGTTCTCTTCATATATTAGACTCCTATATTATTTACGCTGAGAGCCTACCTATACTATCTAACCATCTAATATGTCAATCACAAAATATCTTTTTGACACTTGCTAAGTGCCCTCTTTTTTGTTAATAAATTGCCTCTGGTATTTAGAGCAAATGATTGTTTAAAACTTTAAGAGGATTGTAATGACGTTAGAAGGCGTACACTTTTGGCCGGAAGTCCTCAGTGCACTAAGCTTAAAACTAAACAACCCGTTATTCAGGCAATGGACTCCGCTGACCAGCGCCCAATATAACGGTGCGCAAAATTCCGTAATAATAACCGTGCCCAATTCGTTCATCAGGGATCATATGATGAACAGCCTTGTAGATATCAAAGCGATCATAGACGATATAATGTTTAAAAATACAGACGTAAAGATCGTTGTTGAAAAAAATAATACAGAGGTATTTGAAGCCGGTGCCTCCGTTCCAAGCCAGGAGACATCCAAAAAAACTGCCAAGAAAAATCGGAGTAATTTTATACCGCGTTTTACGTTTGAAAATTTTGTAGTAGGCAGTAATAACCAGTTTGCCCAGGCAGCCTGTTTATCTGTAGCGGCAAGGCCGTCCAAATCATACAATCCTCTCTTTATATTCGGTGCCTCCGGCCTTGGCAAAACACATCTGCTTCAGGCTATCGGAAACTACATATCTGAATACTTTGATAATACGAAGGTCCTTTACATAACCGGAGAGAGGTTCCTTAACGAATATATAAAGTCCATCCGGACAAAAACAACAGATGCATTCAGAAAGAAATTCCGCGAGGAATATGATGTTCTCCTTATAGATGATATACAGTTTATCGCCGGCAAGGGACAGTCCCAGGAAGAGCTGTTTCATGCAATATCCAGCGCGCATGAGAACAATAAGCAGATAGTAATAGCTTCCGACAAGTTTCCCGATGAGATAGAGGGACTGGACAAGAGATTAAAAACAAGGTTTGCATCCGGACTTGTGTGTGATCTAAAAGCACCTGAACTTGAGACAAGACTTGCAATAGTAAACAATAAGGCGTCTGAGCTAAATATGAACATATCTCCGGAAGCCGCCTCAAAGATAGCGGAATTATTTCCAAACAGCGTAAGAGAGCTTGAAGGGGCTATAACAAGTATCGGAGCCTATTCATCTTTTGCAAATACAAAGATAACTCCCGATTTTATAGAAGAGATATGTCACTCAAAACAGCTATCTTTTAAGAACAATAAACAGATTGATGTTAGCGGCGTTATAAAGAGGGTAGCACAGCACTATCATGTAAGCGAAGGGGATATACTTGGGGATAACAGGAACAAAGACTTCGTGCTGCCCAGACATATAGCTGTATATATAGCAAAAAAACTCTCAAACAGGTCTTTGAGTGATCTGGCAAGGATATTTAAAAGAAAAAACCATTCAACGATTATACATGCTTTTTTAAAAATAGAGGAATTGCAGAAAAAAGACATAAATGTCAAGTCTGAGATAGATCATATAATAAACGAAATCAAAAAATTATAAACATTACCTTTTTCATAACCGGATAAAAACTTAAAAAACAGTTTAATACTATTCAAGCCTCCAGGCTTTAAACATCGCTATGTTTAAAGAAACGTTAATGTTCTCAGCTAGTTTTACGGTTATCAGCAAATAGACGGGGTATAATGGTGATAATACAATATAATATATAAAAGAAACTATTATTAAAACTAATTGCCATACGTTTATAAGATTGAAAAAACCAAATTAGTGTGGCATTAATTTTTAATCACATTCAATTTAAAAAGGTTAGAGGGGGATCTAATGAAGTTTACGATTAACAAGGAAAACTTTGTAAAAGAACTTGGGAAGATTCAGGGTATCGGTGAGAAAAGACAGACAATGCTCATATTGTCCAATGTTCTTATATCGGCAGAGGCAGGAAAAGTATCACTGCTTTCAACCAATATGGAAGTCGGGATGATGACTAACTCAGATGCTGACGTTATAGAGAAGGGAAAAACAACAACCTCCGCAAAGAACCTTTATGATATATGTAAAGAAATGCCCACCGGGCTTCTGGAAATTGAAACGGAAGAAAATATCCTTAAAATAAAGGGTGGAAAGGCGGAATTTAAGATTCCCACACTTCCATCAGGCGACTTTCCAAAGGTTCCGCTCCCGAGCAAAACCCCCAAGGTTAATATAGAGAGTTCCAAACTTAAGAATATGATGGATAAAGTTACTTTTTGTGCATCTACCGACGAGACTAAGTATCATTTAAATAGTGTATTCGTAGATAATTCCTCTAACAAAGGTTGGTTGAGGATGGTTTCTACGGATGGTCACAGGCTCGGAATGATAGACAGTCCTATATGTGATCTTGAAACATTGGGTATTGGAAAAGGGATATTAATCCCAAGAAAAGGTGCAACAGAGTTAAGGAAGATTATAGAGACAGCGGAGAATGTTTCCATAATGGTTGAATCGTCTTACATGTATATATTTGCGGGGAATACCGTACTTTTTATAAAGGAGATAGACCTGGAATATCCTGATTATTTGAGGGTAATCCCCGGCAATAACGATAAATCCTTCAAAGTTAAGAGGACGGACCTTCTTTCTGCATTAAAACGTGTATCCATTGTATCTACGATAAAATCCAGAACATGTTCAATATCATTAAACCAGGGAGCATTACAGCTTAGTTCAAGATCTCCCGATTACGGCGAGGCTACAGAAGAGATAGAAGTGGATTATTCAAAGACTCCAATGGAGATAAGATTTAATTCAAAATATCTTATAGACATACTTTCAGCAACTACGGAAGACGTTCTTTCTTTTGAAATGGGTGACCCTTTAAGTCCAGTGCTGATCAGACCCAATGAAGGCAGTTCAGATAGTCTTTACGTCGTTATGCCGATGAGGTTGTAATTTTATATAGTGGCTCGAATAGACAGTTTAAGGATCTATAATTTTAGGAATATAGAGGAGGCTGTAGTAAAGATACAGTCTCCTTTTGTGTGTTTCTATGGCCAGAATGCCCAGGGTAAGACCAATATACTTGAAGCCATCTACCTGATGTCCAACGTTCGCTCCTTCAGGAGCGGAAGTGTACCCGACTGGATACAGAAGGGAAAAGAGGAATCCAGCGTTATGGCAGAAGTGGATGATGATCTAGGCTCCTATAAGGCCGGGTTTAAACTTAAAAACGGCAAGAGGGAGTTCCTTATAAACGAGAAACAGACCGAAGGCATAAAATCCATAATAAAGAGGCTCAGGATAATATCCTATAACCCTAGTTCCTATGAATTGATACTGGGGGATGACGGGGAAAGAAGACGTTTTTTTGATAGGGTGGTTTACTCTATTGATACGGATCACCTTGATGACGTTATTTACTACAACAGAGTTTTGAAGAACAGGAATACAGCCTTAAAACAGAAACAGGACTACAGGCTCTGGGATGATTTTATAGCTAATACCGGAGAAAGGATAATCTCCAGAAGAATAAAGGCGATGGAACTGATGCAGGATTATTTTACCGACACATTCCATCTGTTCTTTAATGATTCAAGCAACGTCGTATTAAAGTACAGGCCGTCTGCCGGGACATCCAAAGAAGAGATACTTAAAAGGCTTGGAACGGACGTCAGGATTGACGAATTTAAAGGCGCCACAGGGAGCGGCCCGCATAGGGACAGGATAGATATAATATTCAATGACAGCGATGCAAAAAGGGTAGTTTCAACCGGCCAGGCCAAGTTGATAGCATTCCTTTTTAAGGTCGCTAAGACAAGATTTATAAAAGAATTCAGTAAAAAAAGCCCCATATTTTTATATGATGATGTGAGTGCATTCCTGGACGAGAAGAGGTTGCTACAACTAATTGATATTATTAAAAAAGAAGACGTTCAAATCGTGTCAACTTCAGTTGATAATAACTTGTTCAGGAAGCTATTTTCTGATAGTGTTCAGTTTATCACAGTGAGGGAAGGGAGTGTTATAAATGGCTGATAGTGTTAAAGAGAATTATGGCGCGCAGAGTATAAAAGTTCTGGATGGTTTAGAGGCTGTAAGAAAAAGACCGGGGATGTATATAGGGGACACCGCACAGCGTGGTCTTCATCAACTTGTGTTTGAACTCATAGATAACAGTGTTGATGAAAATCTTGCCGGCTATTGCAAGAACATAAATGTCACTATACACGCCGACGATAGTATTACGGTAGAAGATGATGGACGGGGCATTCCTGTTCAGATCCACGAGGAATCAGGGGTATCTGCGGCGGAGGTCGTCCTCACAAAACTCCATTCCGGCGGAAAATTCGATTCATCCAGCTACAAGGTCTCCGGAGGGCTTCACGGCGTAGGATTAAGCTGTGTTAACGCCCTGGCAGAGGTATTAAAGGTAGAGATACAGAGAGAGGGAAAATTATATTCACAGACATATAGAAAAGGTGCTCCGGATGCCCCGCTCGCAGAAGTAGGTCCCAGCGATAAGACAGGTACCAAGGTAACATTCAGACCGGATCCTACAATATTTGAGGTACTCGAGTTCAATTTTGACATACTCTCAAAAAGATTGAGAGAAATGGCATTCCTGAATAAGGGCTTGAATATAAATTTTATAGACGAGAGAGAAGATAAACAAGCCACTTACAACTACGAAGGTGGAATAGTAAGTTTTATAGAATATATAAATCAGAACAAAAAACCCGCACACGATAAGATAATATACCTGATATCCCAAAAGGGAGATGTCGTCGTAGAAGTCGCCATGCAATGGAATGACACGTATCAGGAGAACATCTTTACTTTCTGTAACAACATAAACACCATAGAGGGTGGAACACATCTTTCCGGGTTTAAGGCGGCTATCACAAGGACCATCAATCTTTATGCGGCAAAGAGCAACATGCTGACCGGCCTAAAAGAAAGTTTACTGGGTGAGGATATAAGAGAAGGTTTGGCGGCGATAATCAGTGTAAAAGTTCCACAGCCTCAGTTTGAAGGACAGACAAAAACAAAACTGGGCAATTCGGAGATAAAAGGAATAGTTGAAACAGTTGTTAACGAGTATCTTCTTCAGTTCTTTGAGGAAAATCCCGCAACCGCAAAACTCATATGCGCAAAATCAGTCGACGGGGCCAGGGCAAGAATAGCGGCAAGAAAAGCAAAAGAGCTCACAAGAAGAAAGGGGCCTCTGGATCTCTCCGGACTTCCGGGTAAGATGGCAGACTGCCAGTCTTCCGTTGCTGAGGAATGCGAGATATTTATAGTGGAAGGAGATTCCGCAGGCGGTTCCGCAAAACAGGGAAGAGACAGACGTATACAGGCGGTGCTTCCGTTAAAGGGTAAGATTCTTAACGTGGAGAAAGCAAGATACGACAAGATGCTTGGATCTGACGAAATAAAGTATCTTATAACCGCTATAGGGGCCGGCATAGGGGAAGAAGATTTTGATAAACTGAAATTGAGATATCATAAAATAATAATTATGACGGACGCCGACGTTGATGGCTCGCACATAAGAACACTGCTGCTGACATTCTTCTACAGGCAGATGAGACAACTTATAGACGGCGGACATCTGTACATAGCTCAACCGCCATTGTTCAGGATAAAGAAAGGAAGTAAACACTGGTACCTAAAAGATGAACAGGAACTGAACAATATGCTTTTTGATGCATCATGTGAATCAATAAAAGCGGTTGTTTCTAACGGCGGTAATTACTGTACGGATCTTAAGGGACTGATAAAGAATGTAATGAAATTCAATAAAATCCTTCAGGCGTTCACAAGAAAAAAGAGGGACATAGACGTTATAAAACACACCATAACAAAGTGGGGTAGTGATGCAAACTGGCTCAAAGACAAGGCCAAGATAGACGAATATTTCAATTATCTCGTCAGTCATATAAAAGAAAAACACCCGGAAGTGGAAGAGGCAAAATATAACGCAGTGGAAGATGAAAAAGCCCCGGGTAGTTATAAGATCGATTTTATAACAAAAAGAAAGGAAGAAAAGTCGGTTACAACAATGATATCTTCCGGTGTCTATATCTTGACCGAATATGAGGAGTTGTGTGTGCTGGCTGAAGATGTAAGAAAACTGGGAACACTTCCTTATAAACTGGATGTTGCAGATGAGGGTGTTGTCGAGTTCAACACATTGGACGCCCTTATAACTTTTGTAATGGAAGAGGGGAAAAAAGGTTTCACTATACAGAGGTACAAAGGTCTTGGAGAAATGAACCCTGAGCAACTGTGGGAAACTACAATGGATCCACAGGAGAGAAGCTTGCTTCAGGTGAGGGTTGAAGATGCCGTAGAAGCGGACAGGATCTTCACCATCCTCATGGGTGATGTCGTTGAACCTAGACGTGAGTTCATAGAGCAGAACGCACTCAAAGTCAGAAACTTGGATATATAAAGCACTAGAGGAGAGGTTTGTAATAAATGGAAACGACTCATAACATTGTTAGCGCTCCGATAAACATAGAAGATGAGATGAAGGGAGCATACCTTGATTACGCGATGAGCGTGATCGTTGGTCGTGCATTGCCGGATTTCAGGGATGGATTAAAACCTGTTCACAGACGTGTGCTCTTTGCGATGCATGAACTTAATAACTACCATGATAAAGCGTATAAAAAGTCTGCCAGGGTCGTTGGTGACGTCATAGGTAAATATCATCCGCACGGTGATGTTGCGGTCTATGACACAATAGTAAGAATGGCTCAGGATTTTTCCATGCGCTACATGCTGGTAGACGGACAGGGTAACTTTGGTTCCATAGACGGAGATTCTCCTGCGGCTATGCGTTATACGGAAATACGGCTTGCAAAGATAGCAGAGGAATTTCTTACAGATCTTGAAAAAGATACAGTTGATTTTGCTCCAAACTACGATGGGACATTACCTGAACCATTGCTGCTTCCTGCAGGTATTCCGAATTATCTTGTGAACGGCTCAAACGGTATTGCGGTAGGTATGGCAACAAGCGTTCCTCCTCATAATTTATCTGAAGTGGTCAAAGGTCTTATAGCGACAATAGAAAATCCGGAAATAACGATTGCTGAACTTTTGGAAATAATTCCGGGACCGGATTTTCCGACCAGGGGTATTATTTACGGGAGAGAAGGGATCGTTTCCGCATATTCCACAGGCCGTGGAATAATAAAAGTAAGGGCAAGAGCCGAGGTTGAACAGGATAAAAAGGGTAATGATAAAGTTGTTGTAACAGAGATACCTTATCAGGTTAACAAGGCAAAGCTTATAGAAAAGATAGCGGAACTTGTAAGAGATAAGAAATTAGAAGGTGTATCTGACCTTAGAGATGAATCCTCAAGGGTAGGCATCCGTATAGTCATAGATATGAGAAAGGGATTTCAGGGTAACGTAATACTTAACCAACTCTATAAATTTACGGCGATGGAATCCACTTTTGGGATAATAATGCTAGGCATTGAGAACAATCAACCCAAAGTGCTGGTTCTTAAGGATTATTTGAGGCTGTTTATAGAGTATAGAAAAGAAGTTGTAATAAGAAGAGTAAGATTCCAACTTAGAAAAGCGGAAGAGAGAGCACACATATTGCTTGGTCTTAAGATGGCGGTGGAAAATATAGACGATATGGTAGCCCTCATCAAGAAGGCCGCTTCTCCAAATGAAGCAAAAGATTCCATTATGAAAAGTTATTCTCTCTCTGAAATACAGGCACAGGCCATACTTGATCTTAAACTGCAGAGATTGACAGGATTGGAGAGAGACAAGATCATCAGTGAATATAACGAGACTGTGACAAAGATCGCAGAGTTTAAAGCAATACTTAACGATGACAACCGGGTTATCGCAATAGTTAAGAGTGAGTTAAAAGATGTGGAAGAAAAATACGGGGATAAACGCCAGACAGAGATAATTGCATCAACAGAAGAGATAGAGACAGAAGATCTGATCGTTGAAGAAGATGTCGTGGTTACGACCACTGCCACCGGTTACATAAAGAGAATGAGCATTGAGTCATTCCGTGAACAGAGAAGGGGCGGTAAGGGAGTAAGAGGGCAGGATCTTAAAGATGACGACGTTGTTACTGATATATTCACAGCTTCAACGCACGATTATCTGCTCTGTTTCTCTGACAAGGGAAAATGTTACTGGCTGAAGATCTATCAGATACCTCAGTCCACCAAGGGGACAAAAGGTAAACATATTATCAACATCATAAACGTTGAACAGGATGAAAAGATCGTAGCCACACTTCCTGTTTCTGAATTTACAGAGGATAAGAGCGTAATAATAGTTTCAGAAAAAGGCATCATAAAGAAAACATCCCTTATGAATTTCTCGCGCCCAAGGGCAGGCGGCATAATTGCCTCTACAACCGACGAGGGCGACGTTATAGAGACTGCTCATATAGTAAAAGAGGGAGATCATATACTCCTGAGTACAAAAAAGGGGAAGAGCATATGCTTTAGCGAGTCCGATGTTTCAAAGGTTGGGCGTACCGCAAGGGGCGTAAGAGGTGTTAGTTTAAGAGAAGGTGACAAGGTTGTCGGCGTAGAGGTTTTGTCCAACATAGATAATCCCGATTACACCATAATGACTGTGTTTGAAAACGGCTACGGAAAAAGAACGGAAGTAGCAGAGTTCAGGGTACAGGGCAGGGGCGGCAAGGGTGTTATAGCCGGTAAGGTAGGGGAAAAATCCGGGCTGGTTGTTGCCGTCTTCAAGGTTAAGGAAGACGACGGCTTAATGATAGTCAGCGACAGTGGTCAGACCATAAGGATAAACATAAAAGCCATAAGGGTAATGGGGCGTACCACCCAGGGCGTAAGGTTAATGAACATGTCCGGTACAGAAAAGATCGTCGGTGTTGCCAAGGTTGTTAATGAAGAAGCAAGTGATATAGAAATAGGAAATGCGTAAAAGTTTCTTTATATTTTTTCTTCTTTTAGTTTCGGCCTGCGGATTCAACAGGCCGGAGGATCAGTATTTTAAAGAGGCTGTAAATCTTAAAAATGAAGGAGATCTTGGAAACTCCATAGATATATTTAAAAAAGTTATAGCAACGGCTCCAAGAAGTGATAAGGCCAAGGAGGCACTTTATTTACTCGGTGATGTGTATTATCAAACAGGCGAAGCCAAGAAGGCTATAAAGGTATTTAAGGCATATCTTGATCTGGCAACGCCCAGGGGAAAAAGAAAATTTCTGATACTCAACAAGATCGGTACACTGTATTATCAAAAATTAGGAGATCCTCAGCAGGGATTAGGTTATTACGTAAAAGCCCTAGATTATGCCCCATCAAAGGAAGATCGGTTTGATGTCCTTTTAAATATGGGAGACTGTTATTTTAAGATGTACAGATTTGATATGGCCGTTGAATATTTTAACAAGGCAGTCATGGAAGTTGAAAGAAGCCGGAACGAAAGCATTATTCCAAAGATTCAGGAAGCACTTTATTATATGGCATTTTCATACTCGGTCCTTAGGGGCGATATAAGTGAAAGCGAGCTTTCAAAAAGGGCAGTGGAAATCAAAACCCCGGACCCTCTGAAAAAGACCATAGAGATCCTGGATAAATGCATAAAGTACTCGGATAAATCAAAATACGGAATTCTTTGTAAATTCGAAAAAGCAGAGGATCTTGTTGAGCTCGATGAAAAAGACAAAGCATTAGCCATATTTATGGAGCTTAGGGACTCATATCCCAATAAGGCAGTAATAGAGGCTAAGATAAAAAAGCTAGAAGAAGACAAGTAAGTATTGACATTGTCTCCCATATTTTATAAATAAATCCAGCTTTTACGCAAAGTAGGAGGTGATTTTTTTGCCAGGTGTACACTACCGCGAAGGAGAGTCTTTTGAGCAGCTTTTGAAGAGATTTAAAAAGCAGTGCGAAAAGGCCGGCATCCTTTCTGAGGTTAGAAAAAGAGAGCATTTTGAAAAACCTTCTATGTCCAGAAAGAAAAAGAGTCTTGCAGCCCAGAAGAGAATAATGAAAAAACAGAGAAGATCGTCCAGGTAAAAAATTTTTATAAAAGGGTTGGTACTTCTTGAACCCGGTAAAAATAACTCAGGATGTTGTTGAAGAGATAAAATCCAGGCTGGATATTGTTGATATTGCCAGTGAACGGATTGGTCTAAAAAAAACCGGATCAAATTATAAGGGCCTCTGTCCTTTTCATTCCGAAAAGACCCCAAGCTTTATTGTCAACCCCGACAAACAGATATTTCATTGCTTTGGGTGCCATGTGGGAGGGGACGTAATAAGTTTTGTAGAAAAGATGGAGAATATCACTTTTTACGAGGCTGTAATTAAACTTGCTGATATAGCGGGAGTAAAGCTTCCGACAGTTGAAACCTCTTACGAAGAGAAGAAACTACAGGACAGGAAGCAACAGCTTCTGGATATCAATATCTTGGCAAGGGACCATTATATCTCTAGGCTGAAAATGCCGGATAACAAGGCACAAAAATATGCCTCGTTAAGGGGAATATCCGAGGAAACCCTAAAAACCTTTAGTATAGGTTATGCTCCGGAAGAATGGGACAGCCTTGCAATACTCCTCACCAAAAAGGGTATATCTCTTGGCAACGCGGTGTCTCTTGGGCTGGTTAAAGAAACGAACGGAAAATATTATGATACGTTCAGAGACAGGCTGATGTTCCCGATATTGAACCACAGGGGAGATGTTGTTGCCTTTGGAGGCAGGATACTGGAAGCAAAAGAAGATTCTCCAAAATATATAAATTCAAGGGAAAGTGATCTGTATAAAAAAG
>JAPLFT010000313.1 GCA_026390535.1 Pseudomonadota bacterium | reverse complement strand
GAAGTATCTGAGGTCTTCCCGTATTCCCATCTCCTAATAGTCCTTTTGGAGTAGGTTGAATTCCAAAAGGTGTGCATAGGTCCAAGCCTGCAAGGCCCAAACTGAATTCGGATTCACCTACATTCCATGTGTATTGAGAACCTATATCCAGAGAAAAGGCCAATCCGTCGTTTGCATTCGGATTATCTACAGGCTTAACAGTCATATTCTGAAGCTGGGTAAAATTGAAGGTACCGTACATGTTTCCCCTATAGATTACCTTTCCGGTACCGCCCAGCCGGAACTGTTTTTTTTCAAAAAAACTTCTTGCTATACCGAATTGAAATGCAATATCAGTTGATGTATATACAGTATCCAGCGGCGTTGTGGTGGTATTGACTGCAGAATCAAATAAACTATTTGAGATGAATGCAAATGAGAAGAGATCGTTAATATACGTTGCTAAAAATCCCAGTCTCGCCCTGGTATTCTTGCCGTTTAATGCGGCCAGTTCCTTTGCGTCCGATATTTTCCAATATTTATCGCTCGTGTGCCCAAAAAATGCCGTAAGATTTTGGGATACTCCGTCTGATCCCTCTATCATAAATTCAAAATCTAAAATGGGTTCTTTTACTAACGGAATACCGGCAGGATTTACGAACAGGACATTGTAGTCATCAACAGTTGCTACCATCGCCTTGCCGCGGGCCAAATAACTCGCTGTGTTGTATAAAGCTCTCTGTTCGGCAAAAGCAGAGCCGCTTACAAGAATAAAAAATATTAAAATCAGGTTAATTGAACATACCTTAGCCATTATCAATAATTATAGCAGATTATAATTTTCACGCTTATTTATTTATGCTAGTTGGATTTTCATGGCTGGCCAAAAGATATGCTACATTTTGCAGAATCCGCTGGAATGCCTTTATCACGCTAGAAGACTGGCATTCGAAAATACGGATAAGCCTTGTTTAGTGGTGCTTCCGCGCCATATAGAACCATCGCTCTTTGAATCATATCTGCTTGAACAGAGGAAAGTGGTCAGCGGTGTTGAAATCCACAAAATATCCTCCATGCCGCGGAACATATTGAGCCGCCTGCCTGAGGGAAAGAATCTAAAAAAGGTCGATCAGATCGCGTTATCTGAACATTTTGCAGGTGAACACACAAGGGGGATAACAAGGGCGCTCTTAAATTCCGTCCTTGAGCTTAGGCAATCTTATTTTGATATAAACTATATTAGTGACCTTTTTTCCTCAAAATATATTCCGGAATATAAGATGCTCCTTGATGTTTTCAAAAAATATGAGGAATTCCTGCATACTAATGGTCTTAGCGACGATGCCGATTTTAAAAGGATATTTGTTGATCTGCTTTCTGATCCAGTTCGTAAACCGGTAATCTCAAACAATACAACCGTGATATTCGCGGGGTTTACACAGTATTCTTCTTCCGACCTTATACTTATAGACGCTGTAAGTAAGAATGCGGGTCAGGTATATCTGGTCAACCCGGACCTTTTTATAGAGGAACTGGATTATTCAAGGGTGCTGGATGAGACTCTCAGGTCCATGGGGTTTGAGCTGGAAATACTGGAAAGCATAAATAAGTGCGAGACACGGATATTTGAGTTGAAAAGCCCATCGGAAGAGGCATATCACATATCGCACAGTATCGTGAACGACAATAAAGCGTCTATCTATACCTCCGGTAATCTGGATATGTATTATTCCCTTTTTAAATATTTTATGAACGATAAGGTTTCAGCAAGATCATCCGTAAGACTGGATAGATCAAAGATGCTGTCAATGATCATCGCTATCATGAGATCGGACATACAAAAACTAATTAACTATCCACAGCTATGGGATGATTACAGCGATATAAGGATATTGTTGTCTTTTCTTAAAGAGAGGGCGTTATTCCCATCGGATAAAAAATATTTCACTGAACTTCAAAAGGTGGACAAGGTAAGACGTGGTGCCGGCCAGGTATCCAATTTGGCAAATATAATTGATGAATTGATCCCTTTGAGGACAAAACCGCTCGGCTACGTTTCTGCAATAAGTGAATTGATAAAAAAGATAAATCTCAGGGAAAAACTGGGCGTAAGCGATAACTTTGAACTCTCTACGGTGGAGAATCTCATATACAGAGTTGCCGGATCATTAAACGCGGATACGGATATTTTTGTTGAAGAATTTATCAGGAAATTATCCGCTCACGCAGAGGAAAACTATCTGGTCAGGGGACTCCCGAGTTTTACCAACATCACTATTGCTCCATCGAGTCTTATAACCTCAAACACGACCCCGACAGTCTGGTTTGTAGGGATGAACGAAGAAAGTACAAGGTCCAATATTCAGGAAGATTTGATGATAAAAGATAGCCTCATACTTTATCTGAGGGCAGAGAACTTTATAAAACCTACCAGCCACGAGTCAAGGAAACTGGAGGATAAGATAGTATGTGATTCCATCAATGGTGCCAATATTACATATGTATCCAACAGGGGGGAACCGCTGGAATGTTTTAAGAATATGGAAAAAGAATTCGTCAATAAGACAAGGCCGGCTTCCTGCTACGGATATTTTGCCGAAACCTCGAATTTGCAGACGGTGATAAAAGATTATGTGCCGGAGAGTGTAAGTTCAACCTCTATAGAAACATACATAGAATGTCCGTATAGGTATTTTGTCTCCAGGGTGCTTAAAGTTGATAATTTAGAGGCTGATGAGCTAACACCTCATGCTATGATACAGGGACAGATAGCTCATACGGCACTGGAAAGATTACTTCCCCATCACCTGAAAGGTGAAAGGATGGATGTACAGTCTGAGATAGAAAAAATAATAAATGAATATGAAAACACATTCAGGCTTACAAGGTCGCCCATAAATAAGGTCTGGGGGAGCAGGATATCTCTCACCATCGGGAACATACTTGGAAAGGAAAAGGAATTCTTTGAAAAAGCTCCCTTTGTGGAAGTGTTAAGGACAGAGCAAAAACTGAAATGTTATGTGAATATTAAAGACGATAAAATGGTTTTCAGCCTTAATCCCGAAGGAGTTGTATTCAACGGGAAGACGGACAGAATAGATGTTAATAAGAAGGATAAAAGTTTCTACATCATAGATTATAAAAAGGGACTTGCCTCAAAAAAGACAGAGATAGACGATGGAAGAAAAGTACAACTGCTGCTCTACATGGCTGCCGCATCTTTGATGTTACCGGAATATAAAGCTGGTGGAGGATGTTATATAAGCCTTGCCAAGGCGTCTTACGGAGATAATTCAAGATCCTGGCGTTTAATAGTGGGAGAGGTTGATGACAACATCTGTTCTTCAAGATCAAGGGATCCCCGTAGCTGTATAACCATAAATGAAGACAGTTTTTATGATGATATTGCTCAGATTTTGTCAAAGAGGGTTATTGAAGCGCTGAAGGGAATAAAAAACGGCGTCTTTACTATAGATCCTATCTGCGACCTTGATTCTGACCAAGTTGAGGGTGATTCATCCTCTACAGAGAGAAAAATATGTGTAAAATGCGATTACAAGAGGTGTTGTGGTGTCAAATATTGGTATTGATGATGTAAAACTTATCAGTGCCTCTGCCGGCACGGGAAAAACCACGCGCCTTGTGGATGAGATCGTTCGTGCACTGGATCAATATTCTGCATCAAGGATAGTTGCTGTTACGTTCACCAACGCAGCTGTAAGAGATCTTAAAGATAAAATAGAGATCAGATTAAAGGACTCACCCAAAAAAGATTCGGCAAAGGATATAACAGTAAGCACCATCCACAGTTTTTTTGCGCAGATACTTAGAGAACAGTCCATGAAGCTGAATATAAGCCCCACATTTGAGATAATAGGGGATACCGCCGCTCCCAAGATCATTTTCTCCAGGATCTGCAAAGACGTCATATCAAAAAAGATAGTCGAAGAAGAATATAAAAATATTTTTCTTGAATATAGTCTTGTGGAACTGATGGGAATAATGGGGAAACTCGAGAATAAATATTCTTTTATACGGCGTAATATAAAGAGAACTTACAGTGATTTTTTGGAGCTTGAAAAAAACGGCGAGGCTAAAAAATTATATCAGCTCACAGGCAAAGACTTTATACATAAGGTGCTGGATGTACTTATAGATGCTGAATGTCCGGAAAAACCATGTACACTTACGGAAGCCAGAGCCGCTATGCTTCAGAATATAAAAGCCCTTAAGACGGCGTTACAGGAATTCATAAAGGATGCGGAAACGCAGAAATTCAGCAGGAATGCCCTTAAGAATGTATGTCAGATACTTAAAAATATAATTCCTCCCATGACTGTCAGAAGCTCCAAAGGCATGGAAGATATTTATAATGCGTACAAGGTTCTTAAGGAAGCTTCTGAAACGGTTGAGGAACTAAGGATCGGTGATGATTATGTGTCTGAGCAGGCGGCGGGAGTACTTGAAAAACTTGTTAAATTATTCGCTGAGATACATGAGGGCTTTGCCAGAGAAAAAAGAAGAATGGAATCACTCGATTATAACGATATAGAACTTATGACATATGATCTTATCCATAATCATCCGCAGATGGCGGAATATTATAAGGCCAAATACTCATATATTCTTGTAGATGAATTCCAGGATACGAATAATTTCCAGAGTGATGTGCTTTTTAAGATATCCAAAAAACTTTTCCTTGTAGGAGACGCCAAACAATCCATATACAGGTTCAGGAACGCCGATGTGAGGGTTTTTGTAGATACTCAAAAAAAGATATCAAGCGGGGTGGTAGAGGAATTAAAGAGTAATTTCAGAAGCCGAAAGTCTATAGTTGATACGGTCAATGCCGGTTTTGAGATACTCTTTGATAAATGGACACAGGATAAACAGTCCTTTGACCCGGAATATATGAAGATGGATATGGGTAAAACTTACGACGGTGACGGCATGGTAAGATTTTTTAATGTAGGAGACCCGGAAAAAAAATCAGCCAGCGTTGAACTTGAGGCCCTGTGTACCGCCGATCTGATAAATGACAGGGTAAATTACGGCAGGGATTTTGGAGATTTTGCGATCCTGTTCAGGACAAAAAGTAGTATTCCGGTATTCGAAAAATTCCTTATAAAGAATGAGATACCTTACGTCGTATGGGGCGACACGGATAAGAGCCAGATAATAGAAAGATTGATGAGCCTTTTTGGTTTTGTTGTCAATCCGTATAATGATTTTGATCTATTACAAACCGTTAAACTGCCTCCTTTTTATATCGCTGATGAATGTATATATAAATTAAGAAAAGATAATGAATATCTATGGGCAGCAATAAGTGGCTATGACCTTTCTGAAAATAAATATGATTTTTCAAAAAAGGATATCTTGTCTATTGAATCTTTGAAGTTATTCTTTAATCGTTGTGAAAAACTTGCTCACAGGGGTGGAAATTTTACAGAATATGTGGCTAGGGTTCTTGCATATTCTGATTTTATCCCTTCAATGGAGGCTATATATCCCGAGCGTGAGATCGGACTTGAGGAGATGATATTAAAAATAGCCCAGGATGTTGAGGAGACCGGTGGAACACTGAGTGATTTTCTTGAGTTTCTGTCCATGTCAATGTCCGACAAGAACGATCTAGAGGTAGAGGGTGCGGTTAAGTTGATGACAGTGCACGCATCAAAGGGACTGGATTTTCCTATCGTCATAATGCCTTGTCTTCACAACACACCGCCAAGGGATGATCTGTTTGTCGTGTCTTCCGACGGTGATATCTCTTTAAAATTAAGGAACCAGTTTGGTTATGATAGGAAGCCGACGCCGTATCATTCTTTTATAAAGGAAGACGAGGATAGGGCGGAGCTTGCGGAATCCAAGAGATTATTTTACGTCGCAT
>JAPLFT010000031.1 GCA_026390535.1 Pseudomonadota bacterium | reverse complement strand
TCTTGGCAGGGTAGTAGATCCTCTGGGATTTCCACTGGACGGTAAAGGACCTATCAATTCAAAAGAAACGAGGAGAATAGAAGTAAAGGCACCGGGCATAATTTATCGTCAACCTGTCAAGGAACCTCTTCAAACCGGTATAAAGGCGATAGACTCGATGATACCCATCGGAAGAGGACAGAGAGAACTGATCATCGGTGATAGAAAGACGGGAAAAACGGCGATAGCTATTGACACTATAATAAACCAAAAGGGACAGAACGTTCATTGTATATATGTTGCCATAGGGCAGAAACAGTCCACTGTTGCAACGGTTATTGATAAATTGAAATCACACGGTGCTATGGAATATACCACAGTTGTAAGTGCTACAGCATCACAACCGGCACCGCTTCAGTACCTTGCGCCATATTCAGGATGTGCAATGGGAGAGTATTACAGAGATAATGGTATGCACTCGCTTCTTATATATGATGATCTTACAAAGCAGGCGCAGTCATATAGGCAGTTATCTCTTCTATTGAGAAGACCGCCGGGAAGAGAAGCATATCCCGGCGATATATTCTATTGTCATTCCAGACTTTTAGAGAGAGCGGCAAAGATGAGCAACGAGAAAGGCGGTGGAAGTCTGACAGCATTGCCTATTATTGAGACACAGGCTGGCGATGTTTCCGCATATATACCGACTAACGTTATTTCCATAACGGACGGTCAGATATATCTTGAGGCGGATCTTTTCAACGCCGGACAAAGACCGGCGGTTAATCCGGGAATATCTGTTTCCAGGGTAGGTGGTAATGCACAGATAAAAGCCATGAAACAGGTCGCCGGTATGTTGAGAATAACATTAGCGCAATACAAGGAACTTGCGGCATTCTCGCAGTTCGGCTCAGATCTTGATAAAGCCACCAAGATGCAATTAGATAGAGGACAAAGGCTGATGGCGATACTGAAACAAGATCAGTACTCGCCTATAGTGGTCGAGAAACAGATCCTCATCATATACGCTACAATAAACGGTTTTTTAGATGCATATCCTGTGGATTCAGTCGGGGAATTTGAAAAAGAATTTATAAGCTTTGTTGAAAATAAAGACGTGAGTATCCTTGCAGAGATAAAGGAGAAAAAACAACTTGACGATGATTTGAAGAAAAAGCTCAATAACATCATTGCAGAATTTATAAAAATATTTAAGCCGGAGAAGTAGGATTTAGAGAATGGCAAATTTAAGGGACCTTAGAAAAAGAATTTCTACTGTAAAGAGTACAAAGCAGATAACCAAGGCCATGAAGATGGTGTCTGCATCCAAGCTCAGGAGAAGTCAGGAATCTCTTCTTCAGATAAGGCCCTATGCCTATAAGATCATAGGCATACTAAATAGTTTAAAGGAAAGAATGGATGTGTTTGAACATCCACTGCTTAGAAAGAGAGAGATAAAAAGGACAAGGATAATTGTAGTATCCTCGGACAGAGGCCTTTGCGGATCATATAATTCCAACATAATTAAAAAAGCGGAAACTTATTTTAGAGAAGCGGAATTGAATGAAGAGAACTGCGTTTTCGATTTCGTAGGTAAAAAGGCTTATGAGTATTTTAAGAAGAGATATAAGAATATAGGTGATAACTACAGAATGGACATAAACCCGTCTTACGAGTCGGCGGCTTATATAGCTGATAGACTGATCACCAACTATATAGAAGGTGATTTTGATTCCCTTGTCGTTATATATAATGAGTTTAAATCTGCGATGACACAAAAGATTGTGGTTGAAAGAATGTTCCCGATAGTTCCTCCAGAGTACAGCGATGAAATAGCGATAGATCAATACCTGTATGAACCAAATAAAGAAAAAGTAATAAGCGAATTGTTACCCAAATATGTGAGTATAAAGGCACTCAGAATTCTTCTTGAAAGCACGGCAAGCGAACATGGAGCAAGGATGACTGCAATGGATAATGCAACAAGGAATTCCGAGGATATGATGAAGCGACTTTCTCTAAAATATAACAGGCAAAGGCAGGCAGCGATAACAACAGAATTAATGGAAATAGTCGGCGGAAAAGAAGCATTAGAGAACGGTTAGAAATTTATTGGAGGAAAGATGGCACAGGCTAAAGAAGTAATAACACAAGGGGTTGTAAAACAGGTAATGGGGCCGGTTGTGGACGTAATTTTCCCTTCCGGAAACCTTCCTCAGATCTATGGCGCGTTGAAAATAACAAATCCTGCAATATCAGATAAGGAATGGAACCTTACCGTAGAGGTTTCTCTTCATCTTGGTGATAATACAGTCAGGACTGTTGCTATGGATTCCACAGACGGTCTTGTAAGGGGAATGCCTGTGCTTGATACGGGTGATGTCATAAAGGTTCCCGTAGGCAAAGAGGTTCTTGGCAGAATAATAAATGTCATAGGAGAACCGGTTGACGAAGCCGGTCCGGTCAAGACAAATAAATATTATCCTATTCACAGACATGCACCAAAACTGGAAGAACAGAGTGTAAAAGTAGAAGTACTTCATACCGGTATCAAGGTAGTTGATCTTCTTGAACCTTATAGGAAAGGTGGAAAAATAGGATTATTCGGCGGTGCCGGTGTTGGTAAGACAGTCGTTATAATGGAACTTATACATAATATTGCAACAGAACACGGCGGCTTTTCTGTATTTGGCGGCGTCGGAGAAAGAACCAGAGAAGGTAACGACCTTTGGCTTGAAATGAAACAGTCAGGAGTTATAGATAAAACTGCATTAGTGTATGGGCAGATGAATGAGCCTCCAGGAGCAAGAGCAAGAGTCGGACTTTCTGCACTTGCTGTATCTGAATATTTTAGGGATGAAGAAGGACAGGACGTGTTGCTCTTCATAGATAATATATTCCGTTTTACACAGGCTGGATCGGAAGTCTCCGCGTTGTTGGGAAGAATACCTTCTGCCGTCGGATATCAGCCGACACTAGGTACGGAGATGGGTGAACTTCAGGAAAGAATTACATCTACAACAAAAGGATCCATCACATCCATTCAGGCAATTTATGTTCCGGCGGATGATTATACAGATCCTGCACCGGCGACCACATTTGCACACCTAGATGCTACGACCGAACTTTCAAGGGCGATATCAGAGCTTGGAATATATCCGGCAGTTGATCCGTTGACATCGAGTTCAACAATATTAGCCGCTGAATTTGTGGGGGAGGAACATTACAAGGTTGCACAGACCGTTAAAAGGATACTTCAAAAGTACAAAGACCTTCAGGATATTATAGCGATACTTGGTATGGATGAATTGAGCGAAGAAGATAAGATATCCGTCAACAGGGCAAGAAGACTACAAAAATTCCTTTCACAACCATTCTTTGTTGCAGAGCAGTTTACCGGAGTACAAGGTCGTTATGTGCAAATAGAGGATACCATAAAAGGATTTAAAGAGATCTGTGAGGGAAAACACGATGATCTTCCGGAACAGGCATTTATGATGGTTGGAACAATTGAAGAGGCTATAGAAAAAGCAAAGAAGATGAGGGAAGAAGGCCTTGCTTAAACTTGATTTAGTATCGCCTGGTGGCCAGACAATAACCGGCAGGGAGATCTCGTCGTTGATAATCCCATCCGCAAAAGGGGAGCTTACCATTCTGCCCGGCCACATAGACATGATCTCTACAATCGGTAAAGGGACTATGACCATAGGTGAAACAGAAAAATATGTAATCTATGGCGGTATCCTGGAAGTTTCCAAAGGTAGCGATATAGTCGTTGCGGCAGACAAAATAAAAAAGATATCTGATCTTGATATTTCAGTAATAAACAACGAATTAAAAGAGATAGAGGATAAATTATTAAGTGAAGTTCTTAGCGACGTGGATTTTTCAAGTGCTAATTCAAGATACGAGGATCTTCAGGCAGAGCTAGGTGCGGTCAGACAAGCTTAGTTATTTATCTGTAGTTTGATTTTTATGAGTAAGCAGGTATATCGGTTTTTCTTTAATTAATTTATGTAGTTGTGGTTGAAATACTATTGGTAGTCCACTTTTGAGTATCCATCTTACAAGATCGCTAGCAAGACCTTTGACCGAGAGGTTCGGAGAGAAGAGTATCGGTACATTAAATTTCTGAATATTGTGTGTCTTTATAAACTCAATTGAAAAATCAAAGTCCTTTTTGTTGGAAATAACGAACTTTATTTCATCATTCTTTGTAATGTGTTTTAGATTTTTCAGGTCAAAACTTTTTCCTTCCCCAGTTGATGGCGTTTTTACGTCGATAACTTTCTTAATTGCTTTAGGTAGTTTATCAACAAGGATAGATCCATTTGTTTCTATTGAAACTATCTTTTTCATTTTCAATAATTCATTAATGAACGGTTTTAAATTTTTCTTTTGAATTAAGGGTTCTCCTCCGGTTATACATATATATGGTGTTTTAAATGATTTTATTAGCTTTAGTATTTCCCTGCTAGATAGCGAGTTTATGGGCTTCCGAGCGTATTTAGTGTCGCATATGGAACAGTTAAGATTACATCCTCCGAGCCTGATAAAAATAGTAGGCTGCCCCATAAGCGTGCTTTCGCCCTGAAAGGAGTAAAATATCTCTGATATTAGAAGCTTATCAGTCGTCGCGAACATATAGAGTTTTATATATTTATTAAAGCCTTAAAACAAGCTATATAAGTTCATTATGGCAAAGAACAATGACTACATGTACGAATGTCAATCCTGCGGGCAGAAGTTCACCCGATGGGAAGGGCGTTGCTTCAGGTGCAACGAATGGAACACCGTTGTTGAAATAAAGGACGAGGAAGTAAAACTAAAAAAAGGCATAAAGGCTTCAAGTGTTTCAAAACTCTCTGATATTGGACTTTCTGAAACGCCCAGAATATCAACCGGTAGTAAGGAACTGGACCGGGTTCTTGGTGGCGGAATAGTTAAGGGCGCGTCCATGCTGATAGGCGGTGAGCCCGGCATAGGTAAATCAACGCTACTTTTAGAATTAGCCGACAGAGTCTGCAAGATCAAAGGACAAAAAGTTCTATATATAACCGGAGAAGAATCCCTGGAACAGGTGAAACTAAGGGCAGAAAGACTTAATGTCAGGACAGAGGGTCTATTGATAGCTTCAGAGACATCCTTATATAAGGTGTTAAAAACGGTAGATGACCTTACTCCTACACTTTTGATAATAGATTCCATACAGGCAATATACGACGAGGAATTAAAATCCCCTATGGGCAGTTTTTCTCAGTTAAGACAGACCGTAGGAAATCTTATGGAACTTACAAAATCAAGGAACATTTCCACCTTCCTTATAGGTCATGTGACCAAAGAGGGTATGATTGCCGGTCCAAAAATGATAGAGCATATGGTTGATGCTGTAATATATTTTGAAGGCGACGAGAACATGAACTATAGGGTGCTTAGGACCATAAAGAACAGATTCGGTCCTAGTAATGAAATAGGGATATTTGAGATGAATGCCACAGGATTGGCCGACGTAGAAAATCCTTCATCATTTTTCCTTTCCGGAAGAAGCCTGGATCAGCCGGGTTCTGTTGTTGGCGGTATAATTACGGGAAGCAGGCCGATATTGATAGAGATACAGTCGCTGATGTCCACTTCATACATACCTATGCCGAGAAGGACTGTTGTGGGATATGAGTCCAACAGGGTTGCGATGCTTCTTGCGATAATGGAAAAATATTTCCACTACAATTTTTCCAATCTTGATCTTTTTGTTAACATCGTTGGTGGGCTTAAGACTCAGGAACCGGCGCTTGATCTTGCCGTGATGACTGCCATTGCCTCAAGTTATCTTGGCAAAAAACTCAGCAGTGATTTTTTTATAATAGGAGAAGTTGGACTAACGGGAGAAGTCAGAAAGATCCCGCGCATCGTGGAGAGAATTAACGAGGCTGAAAGGATAGGTTTTAAATCGGCCATCATTCCTCACCAGGATTACATAAATCCGAAAGGACAGGCAAAAGAAGCAAAAACCGAACTGTCGGTAACAAGAGTTAAAAATATAAGAGAGGTATTCGATGTTGTTTTCAATTAAGTATAGAATCCTTGTAATAGGCATGGTTATGCTGATAAGCGGGGGATTGGCTGCCGCATCAAACCCGTTTAGCGTGACTCTTGAGACAGAAAAAAAGGACATAGAAGGAGAAACGGCACAGGTATTAAAGATCAACATAAGCTCCAGGAGTATAGAGGAAGCCAAGTATCAGCTGATACTTGATATACCTAAAGGTAATATTTCCGTGTTAGAAGGAAAAAAGGTTTACAGCGGCGTATTAGGCCCTCTTAAGAGTGAGGATTTTTACATATCGCTTAAACTGGTCTCACCCGGAGAGAACGAGATCCGGGCCAGGGTTTATAATTATATAGACGACAGAGAACTGGACATACAGAATGTCAGGATCTTTTATTCTAAATATTCGGTAACAAAAAATGTTAATCCGGCACAGGGAGCCTATGTCTTTAGCATGAATGTCACCAGTGAAAAAACGGATGCCGAAAAGAAAGCCGATTCTGCAAACACAAAAAATATAAACACGGTCGACCAGGCACAGGCGATGGATCAGAATCAACCAAACGTGGTAGATGATCAAAGCAAGCAGAAATTTGTAGTAAATCCAAAAAACAGATATAACAATTTTATAAGAGGGCTACTTTTTGTATTATCATTCTTTATTATAGGCTGGCTTGCATATAAGATAATGAACAAGAAATCATAGATTGAAACAATCGGCTATGGGTTTACAATATTGGGGTTTACTGTCTGGTTGCATTGGATAGGGATAAATGACATCGCAGGCCATTTTAACCCAAACGCCATGCAGTGCACATTTTATGTAACCAAACCCCCAAACTATCACCGTTACCACCATGGCAAGGACTAAAAGATACTCAACAGCGGCCTGACCGACTTTCTTTTTCTTTCTTTTTCTCACGAATATGTATATATCTTAAAAACGTATAAATTCATATAGGTAATTGGAGCGATGAGACTACCATTTTTTAAAAATGACCAGAAAATATGGATTGGCCCTTTAGGTATATTGGCCTTTATAGTTTTTTATATGATACCGAATCATATCAATCTATTTACCCCGTCATATTTACCTATGTTCGATTTTGAAAAAGCCATACCCTTTATGGATTGGACTATATGGATCTATATATCTGACTATATCTATATTGCGATAGCGTTTATACTTTTCAGCGATAGAGATAATATGAATAAGATATATTATTCCCAGATCTTTCTGCTTTTTGTATCTATGATTATTTTCTTTATTTTTCCTACCACCTATCCGCGTCCCGGGATTGTGGAATATTCAGGTTTTACCGGAATGGTTTTAAACCTTCTCCACTCTTCTGATACCCCGGGTAACGCATGCCCAAGTGTGCATGTAGCAATGACCTTCATTGCCGGCTTTGGGTTCATAAAGGAAAAAAGACCTTTATTGATGATATTCATGTTCTGGGCGATTCTTATAAGTGTTTCCACCATTACGATTAAACAGCATTATGTGGTTGATGTGATTGGCGGATTTTTAATGGCAATCATTTTTTATTATTTAGGTCAAAGATTTATAAGAGAAAAATAAGAGGACATTATGGAGATTCTGGTTTTCCCTAATAACATATTAAGAAAGATAGCTGAAAAATGGGATATCAAGAGTAATACTGAAAGGAACAGAATATCAAAGCTTATAGAGGATATGAAATTAACAATGTACGGATCAAACGGTATTGGCCTTGCTGCGCCGCAGGTAGGTATTTCCAAGAGGCTGTTTATAATAGATGTAGAGCAAAAGGTTGAAAAGGATGAAGACGGAGAAGTAATATCAAGAATTCCGGGTGAACTTTTGGTATTTATAAATTCCAGAATAATCCATAAAGAAGGTATGGTTATTTATGAAGAGGGATGTTTGAGCGTCCCTGGTGTTTATGAGGAAGTAAAGAGGGCAGAGATAATAACCATCGAATACTATGATGAGAATTTTGAAAAAAAGCAGATGACGGCAGAAGGATTCCTTTCCGTAGTTGTCCAGCACGAGTATGATCATACAGAGGGAAAACTTTTTATAGACAGGCTTCCTGTTGTTAGAAGGACACTGGTCAAAAACAGGATTTTGAAAGGCAAGAATCTTTAGGATGTGATTTTATGAAAATCGCTTTTTTAGGGACTCCTGAAATTTCCGCTTATGTACTGCAAAAACTCCACGACGGTGGAATTGATATTAAATGGGTCGCAACACAACCTGACAGAGAAAGCGGAAGAGGAAGAAAAATAACACCGCCATCTGTAAAGGTTAAAGCTCAGATCCTTAACATCGACGTTCTGCAGAGTGATAAGTTTGACAGATCCTTCTTTGAAAAAATAAAAAAATATGGAGAAATAGATATTGCGATCGTAATAGCTTACGGAATGTATATTCCTACATATTTTTTAGACTATCCAAAATACGGTTGTTTGAATATCCATTTCTCTCTCCTGCCCAAGTACAGGGGCTCTGCGCCTGTAGCTCGTGCCATAATGAACGGCGAAAAAAAGACAGGCGTGAGCATAATGAAGTTGGTTAAAGAAATGGATGCGGGCGACATAGTAGCTGAGGAAAGATTGAACATAGAACTTGGTGATACGACAGAAAGTCTTACGTGGTCACTTGTTAAGATCGGAACGGATCTTTTGATAAAGACCATACCGTTATATGTTGATGGAAAGATAAAGCCGATATCCCAGGATAGTTTGAATATCAAACCCAACTACGCCGATAAAATACGTTCCGATGAAAAAAGCATAGACTGGAACAAAAGAGCGCTTGAGATACACGATAAGATAAGAGCACTTTATCCGTGGCCTATAGCGGAATCACGAATAAACGGATCAATACTTAAATTAATAAAAACATGGCCGGAAGGTCTTGTATCTACCGAAGATGAAAAATTACCGGTAGGTACCGTTATATCGGTTGATAAAAAAGACGGTATATTTGCCGTAAAGACGGCTAACGGAGCTCTTTTGGTTGAAAAGGTCCAGCCTTCTGGTAAAAGAGAAATGCTGGTCTCTGAATTTCTGAATGGTTACGAAATTAAAAAAGGAATGAGGTTTGAATAATGTTTAAAATAGCTCCATCCATTCTTTCTGCTAACTTTGCAAGACTTGAGGATGAAATAAAAAAAGTGGAGATACCGGGTGTCCAGTATCTTCATGTTGATGTTATGGACGGACAGTTCGTCCCCAATATAACAATAGGTGCGCCGGTAGTTAAGGCAATAAAAAAAGCCACAAAACTTCCTTTGGATGTTCATCTTATGATAGTAAAACCTGAGAAATATATAGATGATTTTATAAAAGCCGGAGCCGATCTAGTTACAATACATGTTGAAGCAACGAATGCTCCGGATAAGGTTATAAGCGCAATAAAAGCAAAAGGCGTTAAGGCAGGCCTATCCGTTAAGCCCGGGACACCGCTTGAGACAATGGCCGAGTACTATGACATAGTCGATCTTATCCTTGTAATGACCGTAGAACCTGGGTTTGGTGGACAAAAACTCATTCCATCCGCAATAGATAAAATCAGAGAATTAAGGAAAATAAAGGACAAGGGGAAGTATAAATTCATAATAGAAGCCGATGGAGGGGTCACGGAGGACAACATACATGAGTATGTTGGTGCGGGTGCGGAACTGATAGTTGCCGGAAACGCAGTTTTTGCCGATCCGAATCCTACCGAGGCTGTAAAAAGACTTTTATCTAAGGGTGTAAAATGAAAAAAATAGAAATAGGAAAAAAAATCACAGTAGAAGATGTTTATAATGTCTCTTTTAATAATGATGTTAAAGTTGAATTAAATCCATCCGCACTTAATGGTATAAACAAAAGCAGA
The DNA here is from genome assembly GCA_026390535.1 of Pseudomonadota bacterium. Taxonomy (GTDB): domain Bacteria; phylum Bdellovibrionota; class JAFGOL01; order JAFGOL01; family JAFGOL01; genus JAPLFT01. Next base: position 8,746 of record JAPLFT010000031.1, on the reverse strand, counting down.
AAAATAATAGAGAAAGTATTGAATGGAAAAGGCTCCATATACGGCATAAACACTGGGTTTGGCTCGCTTAGTGATGTAAGAGTGGAAAAAGAAGATCTAAAAAAATTGCAGGTCAATTTAATACGATCTCATTGTGCAGGGACGGGAAAACCAATTGAAGATAAATATGCAAGGGCTATGATGGTACTTAGGGCGCACAATATAAGTCTCGGTTACAGCGGCGTAAGAGAACAGGTCATCAATAGCCTGCTTTTCTTTCTTGAACATAACATTATACCGATCATTCCGGAAAAGGGATCCGTTGGCGCAAGCGGAGATCTTGCACCCCTTGCTCATCTTACCCTGTGTCTTATCGGCGAGGGAGATGTAATATATAGAGGTAAACAAAGAAAGGCCTGTGAGGTAATAAGAGAACTTAAAGGTGAAAAACTGGAGCTTGAAGCCAAAGAAGGTTTAGCACTTATCAACGGTACACAGTTCATGACTGCCTTTGCCTGCCTTGGACTGATGGAAGCGGAGAGCCTTTTAAAGCATGCGGATATTATTGCGGCACTTACTGTTGAAGGTGTTAAAGGAACATTTGTTCCATTTGATATAAGAGTAAGTCAGATAAGACCTCATGGAGGTCAGCTTACAGTAGCTAAAAATCTTAGTGCTCTTTCAAAAAACAGTGAAATAGCCGAATCACATAAAAATTGTAACAGAGTGCAGGATCCATATTCCTTAAGATGTATACCGCAGGTTCACGGTGCTGTAAGAGATGCCGTAGGATATTTGAGAAAAACCGTGGAAACGGAAATAAACTCAGTTACGGATAATCCTCTCGTGTTTGATGATTGTATAATATCCGGCGGTAATTTTCATGGAGAACCCATAGCGCTTGCACTTGATTTTGCTTCAATAGCAATGTCGGAGATTGGAAGTATAAGTGAAAGAAGAATGGACAAAATGCTTACGCCGGAGTTCAGCGGCGGATTGCCTGCATACCTTGTAAGGAATAGCGGTCTTAACAGTGGGTTCATGATCGCGCAGTATACATCAGCTGCACTTGTAAACGAGAACAAGATCCTTTCATATCCATCAAGTGTTGACAGTATTCCGACGAGCAATAACAAAGAAGATCATGTGAGCATGGGTGCGACCGGTGCCAGAAAATTTGTTCAAATATTGGATAATGTTGAAACAATACTTGCAATTGAATTGATGGCGGCTGTTGAAGCATGTCAGCAGAGACATCCGTTAAAACCAGCAAAACCGCTAATTAAAGCTATTGAGCGGGTGAGGGAGCTTGTCGAACCCTTGCATGAAGACAGGGTACTTTCTGGAGATATTCAAAAAATAAAAGAACTGATAAAAAGCAAAAAGCTTTTATCGGAGGTTAACATTGAGTAGGACAATAAGGGCGGATAGGGGTAACAAACTAACATGCAAGGGCTGGATACAGGAAGCCGCATTAAGGATGTTGATGAATAACCTTGATCCGGATGTTGCAGAAGATCCGGATAATCTCATCGTTTACGGCGGTAGAGGCAAGGCCGCAAGGAACTGGGAGTGTTACGAAAAAATAATCCAGACACTAAAAGCACTTAATGATGATGAAACACTCTTGGTACAATCCGGAAAACCTGTCGCAATTTTTCCAACACATAAGGATGCGCCAAGGGTATTGATAGCCAATTCAAATCTTGTTCCAAAGTGGGCGGATTGGAAATATTTTGATGAACTGGAAAAAAAGGGTCTTATTATGTATGGCCAGATGACCGCCGGATCATGGATCTATATAGGTGCGCAGGGAATCATACAGGGTACGTATGAGTCCTTTATGGAAGCAGGAAGGAAAGCATATAATAAAAAAGAACTTAAAGGCCTTCTTGTTTTATCCGGAGGCATGGGAGGAATGAGCGGAGCACAGCCTCTTGCAGCTATAATGGGTGGTGCCACATATCTTGGTGCAGAGGTTGACATAAACAGGATAAACAAGAGGATAAAACAGAAATTCTTAGACGAGGTAGTCGAGAATATTGATGAGGCGATAGATAGGGCCTTCAAGTATAAAAAGGAAGGAAAAGCGATTTCTGTTTGTTATTATGGGAATGCGGCAGATCTGTACAGGCGTCTTGTAGAGAGAAAAATGATACCTGATATAGTTACTGATCAGACATCAGCGCACGACGAGCTTAATGGATATGTCCCAAACAGGATGACATTTGAGAAAGCCCTTGAACTGAGAAAAACAAACCCGGAAAAATATAAGACAGAAGCTATAAGGACTATGGGTGAGCATGTTGCAAGTATGCTTGATATGCAAAAATCCGGGGCTGAAGTCTTTGATTATGGCAACAACATAAGGGCGCAGGCCGTAAAAGCCGGAGTAAAAAATGCATTTGATTTTGAGGGCTTTGTTCCAAGGTATATAAGGCCGCTATTCTGCGAAGGCAAGGGTCCGTTCAGATGGGTGGCGTTATCAGGAGATCCGGAAGATATAAAAACGACGGATAATGCGCTTAAGGAATTATTTCCCGATAATGTTAAACTCCAAAGATGGCTTGATATGGCATCTAAAAAGATTCCTTATCAGGGTTTGCCTGCCCGGATCTGTTGGCTTGGTTATGGAGAAAGGGAAAAAGCGGGAGTACTTTTTAATAACCTCGTGAGGGACGGTAAGGTAAGTGCACCTATAGTGATAGGAAGGGATCACCTTGATTGTGGTAGCGTTGCATCTCCGAATAGAGAAACGGAAAAAATGATGGATGGTAGCGACGCCATTGCTGACTGGGCAATACTTAATTTTGCGATAAACTCAGTTAACGGAGCATCATGGACAAGTTTTCATCATGGCGGAGGAGTAGGCATAGGATATTCCCTGCATGCTGGAATGGTGATAGTCGCTGATGGAACACCAGAGGCTGAAAAAAGATTAAGAAGAGTCTTAAACAGTGACCCGGGCATGGGCATAGCAAGACATGCAGACGCCGGGTACGAGATAGCTAAAAAAATAGCTACGGGGGCCAAGGGCATTAAGATACCGATGCTCTAAAAAAATGTTATTTACCAGTTATAGATATATAGTGAAAGAGCTTTTATGGCCGTTCATTATGGGTGTAATTGTTTTTACTTTCATACTTATAATGTTTCAGATACTTCGTTTTACCGAGTTCATGGTGGTTCACGGCGTAGATTTTATAATAGTATTTAAACTAATATATTATCTTGTCGTAGCATTTCTTCCAATAACCGTTCCGGTATCTTTTTTATTCAGCGTTTTGCTCGTCTTCAGCAGGCTATCCGGTGATAATGAAATAACGGCTTTTAAAGCCTCCGGTATATCTATTTATCAACTTATGTATCCAGTCCTTTTTGTATCGTTGATAGCGGCTGTCATAACTTTTTATGTGTCTTTTTATGAAGGGCCGTGGGGTAATAGGAATTTTGAGAATACACTTCACAAGGTGGGATCTGCAAAAGCCACCATACAACTTAGGGAGGGATTCTTTAATGATACGCTCGTAAAGGATTTTATGCTCTATGCCGCAGAAATAGATTCTGAGCACGGAATAATGAAAAAGCTCTTCATATATGATGAGAGGGATAGGGAAAATCCCATAGCCGTTACTGCAAAAAAAGCAAGAATAGAAATAGATGATATGACTAAGAGGACTGAACTTTTGCTATATAGCGGGTATATAACTTTTCTTAAAGAAGCCGGAGATAAATATAGAAGAGCGAGTTTTGACGAGTATAAAATACTCCTGCACGAGGGAGATATAATAAGCGATATGAAGCCGAATCCTCCTTCTTTGACCTATAGCGAACTTAAAAATCAAATAGTGAAATCCGAGAGAGAAAAAGATTACTCGTGGTATAATAAAATGAGTGTAGAATTCCACAGAAGATTTGCAATACCGTTTGCTTGCCTTATCTTTGGTTTTTTGGGCATAACATTCGGAAATACTACCAGCAGAAACATGCATTACGGTGCGGGGATGCTTAGCTTTATTGTTATGGTGTTATACTGGGTTATATATATAACATCTACCAGTATGGGCTCTAAAGGGGCTATAAATCCCATCCTCTCTGTTTGGATTGCAAATATACTGTTTTCGATGTTTTCAAGTTATCTGTTCTTCAGGAAAGTATGATCTTAAGGAGCGTGTCTTTATGAATAGAGAAGAAAGGAAGAAAAGAATTAAAGATACATCCGTCCTGGTTTTCCCTAATCTTTTTACAACAGGAAACCTGTTTTGCGGTTTTTATTCCATTATAAGCAGTTTAAAGGGAAACTTTATTTTAGCCTCTTATCTGATCTTGATTGCGACTCTTTTTGATATGGTGGATGGCAGGGTGGCAAGATTACTAAAAGGAGTAAGTGATTTCGGTAAAGAATATGATTCCCTTTCTGACCTGGTTTCTTTTGGAGTTGCACCGTCTATATTGGTTTATATGTCTTATTTAGTGGATATACCAAGGCTTGGCTGGCTTGCTGCCTTTTTATTTGTAGCCTGTGGAGCGCTTAGACTTGCAAGATTCAATATCATGGATATAAGCAGGGATCCGCGATATTTTATAGGTCTTCCGATCCCTGTTGCTGCAGCCACGCTTGCCTCTTTTTTCCTGTTTTCGGGAGAACTAAAACTTAGTTACGACGGGCACTATTGGTTTTTGGGTCTAATATTTTTGATGTCCTTTTTGATGATTAGCGCCGTAAATTACAAGAGTTATAAAAAACCGGAAAAAGCAATAAAAAGAAAATTTTACACCAACATGGTGTTCTTTCTGCTTTTGCTCATCGTAGTTGCCGTAAATCCACAAATAATTATCTTTGCTCTCTGTTGTGTGTATATAGCTCAAGGTCTGTTGTATTATATATATAATGGGGTTAAGATGCTGTTTAAGAGTAAAAAGAATAAAAGAACTACTAACGGCATATAAAAAATAAAGTTTAAAATTATAATATTATGGAACTTAAATCGTATAAGATGATAATTTCTTATGTTGGCACAGAATACTGTGGCTGGCAGGTTCAGGCCGGTGTTGCTACGGTTCAGGGGATAATAGAAAATCTTCTCTCCAGGACTTTTGATAAAAGGATAATTCTAAGATATGCGAGCAGGACCGATTCGGGAGTACATGCCCTCGGACAAGTGGCCGGATTTACATGCGAGTCCAAATTCACGGCAATGGAAATCCAAAGGATATTAAATACACAACTTCCTCAGGACATAGCGATAAAAGCCGTAGAAGAGGTAGATCCAGAATTTGATCCCAGAAAAGCAAAAAGGAAGACATATTTTTACCTTATTGATAATGGAGAGATCAGAGATCCCTTCAAAATAAACAGAGCATGGTGGACCAGGCACAGGCTTAATAAAAGCAATATGTTAGCGGCCTTGGAATATTTTAAGGGAAAAAAAGACTTTATAGCATTTATGGGCTCAGGAAGCGGGGCCAAAACGACGATAAGAGAGATATATGACATATCTGTTTTCGAAAAAGGTGATGTCATGAAGATAAGTTTTACGGGCAATGGTTTCTTAAAACAGATGATACGCAACATCGTTGGTACCGTTGTTGAGATTGGCAAAGGTCGGTTTAAACCCGAGGATGTAGAAAAAATGCTTAAATCAAGAGATAGACGTACCGCTGGGATTACAGCACCGGCCTACGGTCTTTATTTAGAGAGAATATATTATGAATAGGACAGACGACAAAAAAAACAGGATTCGATTTGTTGAATTCATTGTTTTGTCCCTGGCGATACATTTTCTGATAATATATATGTTTATTGGCGATCTGTTTATAGTAAGAACGCTTCCTATAATTACAGGAAAACCGGTTGACGTCTATGTTGTTGGTCCGGAAATGGAAAGGCAGATAGTTTCAATAGATAATCAGGCCGGTGATAAAGAGGCAAACCCCAATGCCAGATTTTTAAGTGGGGTTAATAAAAAGGTAAATAATGAGACCAGGGCTAGATTGTGGGGGCGGCCTTTTAATAAAAAAATGCAAATTGTACAAGGTATACTGAAAGAGGATTTAGATAATGTTATAGGCAGTTACATGCATAAAAGGAACAATAAACCTAGGAATGAAAATGATTCAGATAAAAATTATTCAGAAACCAAAGATTCCAGCACATATGATTATTTGCCGGACGTTAAGGAAGGAGAAATAACGTCTTTGAATACGGCGGAATTTGTTTATTATTCTTTCTATAGCAGGGTCGAGGATTCCATCGTTTCCCTATGGAATAGATACGTTAACGATTATATAATGTCTCACCCCGACGTAAGAGCCAACCTAGGTAAACGGGATTATATAACGGAAGTAGAAGCCGTCTTGGACGAAAAAGGGAACTTTATGAGAATGAACATCATCAGGAGTTCCGGTGTAACCGGTATAGACTTGGCACCGGGTAAGGCTTTTTCAGAGGCTTCTCCCTTTGAAAATCCTCCAAAAGGGATGATTGATCCCGATAATACGATTAAAATGAAATGGAGATTTATTGTAAGCATAGTCGAGCAAGTAAGAGGCAGTATGCAGCAAATGGACTATTATAATTCCTACCGGCAGGGTTATCCTGACCCAGCGCTCCAAAGGCAAATATACTAATATCTTCTCTGGCAATAGACAATTATTATAGAAATTGTTATTATTAATGGTAGGGGTTTTTAGGGGATGTCTAAATATATAAGAACATGTATTCTTTTCGCATTGCTGGTTTGTTGTATGCGTGCCGATGGACAGACAATAGATAATGTTTTACATAAAACAGGGATAAGAAAAGAGAACATTGGTATAGAAATTTACAATCTTGTTGATAAGAAATCTATTTATTCTCTGAATTCGAATAAACTCTTTAGCATAGCTTCTGTAAATAAATTATTCGTTACAGCGGCGGCATTAAAATATCTTGGACAGGATTACAGATTTAAGACAGTTATATATTCGGATTTACCCGACGCTTCCGGGATAATTAAAGGGAATATATACATAAAAGGCGGCGGGGATCCTCTGTTTGTTTCTGAAAACATGTGGTTTCTGGTAAATAAGCTTATTGATATAGGTATAAAAAATATCAAAGGAGACATAATCCTGGATGATACCTCTTTTCCGCCTGCGGATGTTTATGAAGATAATGGTGATAGCGACAGGGCTTATAGCGCTAAATTATCTGCATTGTCGGTAAATTTTAATTCAGTGGCCGTTAGTACTACATCCGGCAAGGTTCCTCATGTTGCGCTGGATCCCCAGACGAGTAGTTTGCAACTAGTAGATAAAACGAGGTCTTCCTCTAACGGAACAAGCATAGAAATGAGAAGAGAAGGAAACAAAATAATAGTAAGCGGAACTTTAAATAATTCAAATTATGAGAATAAGATCATTTACAGGAACATAGAAAACCCTTCGGAATATTTTGCAGAAGTATTAAAGATCCATTTAAAATGGAGAGGAATAGAACACGAAGGCTCAATTATAAGAGGAAAAGCAGATACCAATAGAACAAAACTGTTTGAAATAGAATCAAGAAGATTAAATGATATATTGGCGGAAATGAACAAGTTCAGCAATAACTATATAGCCGAGCAGGTGATGAGAGCTATCGCTGATAAAAAATTTGGTAAAGCATCAGACGTAAATAAGGCGATAGAATTGATCAGTGATTATCTGAAAGAAATAGGCCTTGACAAGGATGGCTTTGAAATCATTAACGGATCTGGATTTTCAAGGATGAACAGGATAAAGCCGGTAGAGATGATAAAATTTCTTGATTATGCCTATAGAAATTTTAGCATAAGTCCGGAGTTTATGAACAGTCTTTCCATCGCCGGCATAGACGGTACTATAAGAAGAACACACAAAACAGATTTCTTGACCGGTAACCTAAGGGCTAAGACAGGTACTCTGACCGGAGTGAGATCTCTTGCCGGTTATCTGAATTATAAGGATAAGGTTTATGCTTTTATAATAGCTGCAAATGATCCCAATGCCTATTTTTTAATGAATTGGGAAGGTAAGATATTGGAAGATACGATTAAAGGGCTACAGGGAGAGTAAAGAATGATTTTTCTTGTTGCCGTGTCAATGATCCTGAGTTTTAGCTCGTCTAAAGCTACGACCGAGTATAACGTTGAAAGATCCAAATATATACCGAACAACGTGATAACGACCAATTTTTATGTGCCCAAAGGTATGGAAAAAGCCGTAGATTTTTGGATAGATGTATATTCAAAATACGATACGGATCAGATCATAGTTCACGATACGGATAATTATGTAATTTACGAGGTTATAGACGTTTCCGACATAAACAGTCTTCCATATTTTACACAGGAGATAAAAGACGAAATTATAAACAGCAGAGTAATAAGGGTTCAGAAAAAATACAGAGATGCACTTAAAACACTACATAATAACAAACAAAATCTTCAGGATATGGATCCCTTCATCGTTAGCGTCAGTAATCAACTGATTGGTATTAAAGATGAGAATAAATTCCTTGATGCATCCAGGCCGGGTAGAATGAGGATACAGCGGGGGCAAAGTTCGGAATTTAAAAAAGGTCTCTATTACAGCGGTAAGTATATACCCGCAATGGAAAAAATATTTAAACGTTATAAACTGCCCGTTGAGCTTGCCAGACTGCCGTTTGTTGAATCATATTTTAATCCTCATGCAACCTCTTATAAAAATGCTTCCGGGATCTGGCAATTTATGAGTGGAACAGGGAAAGAATATCTTAAAGTTA
>JAPLFT010000165.1 GCA_026390535.1 Pseudomonadota bacterium | reverse complement strand
CATCGCGCATAAATAGAAATGAACCAATGAAGTTGCCACTAAAAGAAGTGTCCAACGGATTAAACAAGGAGAATTAATGTCCTTGTTAATCTTTTCCACACTTATAAGTTTTTCAACACTTATAACATATAAATAAATAGCTGCCAGAATCATCCAATGGCCGGTCAAAGCCTCGTGACGATCCGCTCTATATAACATAATGGGGCTGATCGTAAAAAACAGCGTTATAACAATCCTGCTTATAAGATTACTTGTTATTTTTTTTGCCAGGAGCCATGCAAAAAAACCCTGTAAAACATAACACGACAGGAGCCATAGCCCGGCATATTGAAAAATTGGAGGGAGAATCCCCCTCAACAACTTAAAAGGTAACGCTAAGAGAGGAATCGAATCAACATATACAAGAGAACTGCCATCAGGTGTCCCAAAATTTTTTATTAATCCCAAAGGAAAAGTCCAGTCTTCAAATCTAAAGAAATGCCAACCTAAAAAATTCATGATGGGATCATTATTGTACGATGTCAGCCAGTCAAAATATGTGGGATCTAATATTTTCCAGCCGAATATAACCGTAAACACCAAAAAGCCGAGAATAACGCCCACAGACGGATCACCAATCGCTTTTAATTTCATCTTCACAGTAATAAGATAATCACATTAAATAAAAATTGTCATTTGACTATAGTACTTAGGCTTTATATAGTTAATGTATCATGAAAAAACACGTTTTTGCTCTTTCAGCCTTGCTGCTATGGGCGTGTAACACAACACCTCCTGAATTTACTCCGAGTGTCAATTTTGTACCCGCACCTCGTATAACTATTTATCAGGCAAATTACGAATACACGTGGAAAGCTGCAATGGCAGAAATGCAGAGATATCCTCTAAGTATTGTAAACAGAGAAGCTGGAACCATAACTACAGATAATATAATCGCAATAAGTGACAGATATGAAACTCCGAATGTAATAAGTAATCTGGAACCAAGAAGCGAAGTAAAATTCTATATAGATGTAAGGATAAGAGAACTTCCTCCTGTAAATAATATACCGCAGACGGAAGTTTCAGTCATAAAATATATAACACAGCTAACGCAGCTTGGCGGGCCAAGGCCCCTAAAATCGGATTATCTGGATGAAAAGGTCATACTATACAGGATCAAGAGACTGTTGGAACTTGAAAGGTTAAAACTTGAAAGAAATAGAAAGTAAAGTACAGGATTTTATACAAAGGGAACAACTGATAGAAAAACACGATCAGTTGCTTATAGCCGTATCCGGCGGAATAGACTCTATTGTAATGCTTTATATGCTTGCCAGAATGGCAGAAAAATTGGAGATACCCCTACCGGTCGTCGCCCATGTAAATCATAAACTAAGAGGCAAGGAATCGGACAGAGATGAACAATTCGTAAAAAGCATTGCCGATGAACTCGGACTGACTTTTGTTTCAGAAAATTTTGATATAAAAGTTTTATCTCAAAGAGAAAAAAAATCGATCCAGGAAACCGCAAGAAAATACAGGCTACGTTTTCTTGAAGAGATCGCGAAAAAATTATCATGTAACAAAATAGCCACTGGCCACAACCAGGACGACCTTGCGGAAACAACAATCATGTGGATATCAAGGGGTTCCGGACTAAAAGGGGCCTCCGGGATAATGCCGAAGAGGGGAAAATTCATAAGGCCTCTTTTAGTGTGTTCAAGACATGAGATAGCAAGGTATGCAGAGAATAAGGGAATTATACACGTCGAAGACTCTTCTAATTCAAAACTGGATTATATAAGGAACATTATACGCAAGGAAGTGCTTCCCCTTGTGGAAACCAGATGTTATCCCGGCGCAAAAAGAAATATTGCAAGATTTTCTGAACTCATCAGGGTTGATATGGATTATCTGGAAGACAAAGCCGCTGATCTTACAAGAAATCTGACTACACTTTCAAATTCGAACCTTGAAATAAGTATTGAGATCAATGATCTTATGGAACTCCATCCAGCCCTCAGGGGAAGGATCATTAGACACATGGTAAATGAGGTTTACGGCTCACTTGAAAATCTTTCTTATCATCATGTTGAAAAGATACTGGAACTCTGTGCTGAAAGAGAGGGTGGATTGAGAAAACTGTGTATTCCCGGAGGTATTGAGGCTGTAAGGACGTACACACAATTGATCATAAGACCGCATGTGGAAAAAGCTGAAGAAATAGATGATAGGGAAAGAGAATTCACTGTTCAATATCCCGGGACTACGTCAATAGAGAGCCTTGGTATCCGGCTTGATATCTCTCTTATGCCAGGTGGAGAAGCAGTAGAGAGATACAAATTTGATGACCCATATGTCGCCTTTATAAGTTTTGATAAGGTCACTCTGCCTTTAAAAATAAGATTTCCACGTCGGGGAGATACATTTGTCCCCCTGGGCAGTACCGGGACAAAAAAACTCAGTGATTATTTTATAGACGAGAAGATCGCATCGGATGAAAGATGGAATATCCCCATACTCACGGATAGCGAAAATATAGTTTGGATAATCGGGCACAGACTAAGCGAGCTCTATAGGATAAACTTCAGCTGTAAGAACGTGTTGATGATAAAGGTCACCTGGCTGTAAAATAATCAGAAAGTATTAAACCGTGATCAAAACATATCAGACCATCTGAGTTCATTTTAATTATCTCATCCCTGGTAAAAAGCTTTGTTTCAGCAGCATCGTCTCCGGCTTTTGGAGCCATATCTGATTTTGCCGTAAATACAACAGAGACTGTATGAAATCTTGGGTCACGTTTAGGATCTGAATAGACATGAAATTGTTTCAGGTCCTTTAATCCCATATTCGTTTCTTCCATGAGTTCG
>JAPLFT010000069.1 GCA_026390535.1 Pseudomonadota bacterium | reverse complement strand
GCAGCTCCGAATCTTCCTACTATCATATGAGGGATCGTCCCGTCTTTCAAAGGAACCGCCTTCATTGTTTTTTTAGCTTTCTCTGAAGCTTTCTTTATAGCCTCAGGCACTTCTGCCGCTTTTCCAAGCCCGATACCAACGCGGCCTTTACCGTCACCAACAACCACGAGTGCTGAGAAACTGAATCTCTTTCCACCCTTAACGACCTTGGCAACTCTATTTATCGCGACTATCTTATCAAGATATTCAGAGTTCTCTGTTCTTTCATTGTGCGAAGCCAAACAACACCTCCTAAACCTATATGGTCAGACCGGCTTCTCTAGCCGAGTCTGCCAATGCTTTTATTGTTCCGTGATATCTATATCCGTTCCTATCAAATACGACTTTTTTTATATTTTTTTTTCAGGGCTTCTTCGGCAACTTTTTTACCAAGTTGTTTAGCACCGGCGATGTTTGCCTTTATTGTCCCTTTCATCCCTTCGTTCATGGTCGAACAGTTAACAAGTGTATTTCCGGAATCGTCGTCTATGATCTGGACGTTAAAATGTCTGTCACTCCTGAAAACGCTCATTCTTGGACAATCAGCCGTGCCGGATATTTTATCCCGTATCCTGTCCTTTCTATATTTTCTTGCAGTGAACCTGTCGCTGGTCACTTTTCTAATCTGTTTAGACATTTATCAAAATCCTCCCTTACTTGCCGCTGCCGACAACCGCTTTGCCGACTTTCTTTTTAACATATTCACCAACATACCTTACGCCCTTTCCTTTATATGGCTCAGGTTCTCTTAATCTTCTTATCTGCGCAGCAACCTCGCCTAATAACTGTTTGTCGCAACCTTCAAGTTTTATCTTTGGATTTCCTTTTCCGGCTTCAACAGTCGCTATGATTCCCTTAGGCATAAAATAATCTATTGGATGAGAATGGCCTAAATAGATATTAAGGACGTCCTTACCTCTCATCTGCGCACGGTATCCGATACCGATTATCTCAAGTTCCTTTGTAAACCCCGCAGATACGCCGTGTATCATATTATTCAACAACGCCCTTGTAAGACCATGAAGCGCTCTGGAGTTTCTTTCATCGTTAGCACGAGCAAGAATCACAAAATCGTTCTCCTGCTTCAATGTGATCTCTTCCGGAAGAGAATGCTGGAGATTCCCCTTAGGACCGGAGATCTTAACGACTTTTCCGTTCAACTCAACTTTTACACCCTTTGGTATTGCAATCGGGCTTTTGCCTATTCTAGACATATCAAAATTCTCCTTATCTTATTTCTACCAAACCTGGCAGATAACTTCTCCGCCTACACGCTGTTTTCTTGCATCTCTGTCAGACATAATACCCTTGGACGTAGAGACTATCGTAAGTCCGTATCCGTCAAGAGCCTTTGGAATAAGATCAACAGCCTTGTAAAGACGTCTTCCCGGTTTGCTCAATCTCTGAAGATTGGATAGAACGGGTTTTCCATCCTTGTACTTTAAATAGATCTTTATTACGCCGTGATACTTGTCGCTTACGCTGTAGTCGGATATAAACCCTTCATCCTTCAATATCCTTAAAACTTCCAGTTTAAGTTTTGATGAAGGCACAGCGACTCTTTGAAGGTTCGCCATACAGGCGTTCCTTATTCTCGTAAGTAAATCTGATATCGGATCCTGATGCATTTTTCCTCCCTTACCAACTTGCCTTAGTTACTCCAGGTATCTCTCCCTTAAGGGCAAGGGACCTGAAGCAAAGTCTGCACATATCGAATCTTCTTAAATATGCTCTAGCACGACCGCAAATCTGACATCTGTTCCTTCTTCTGACCTCAAATTTGGGGGTCTTTTTCATCTTTTCAAATTTACACTCTTTAGCCAAGTTACATTACCTCCTGATAATTACTGCCTAAAAGGCATTCCCATATGAGCCAGCAACGCTCTGCCTTCATCGTCGTTCTGGGCAGTTGTCACTATGGTTATATTCATTCCTCTTGTCTTATCTATCTTGTCATAGTTGATCTCCGGAAAAACTATCTGTTCCTTAAGCCCTAGCGTGTAATTCCCTTTTCCGTCAAAAGCCTTTGGAGAAAGTCCCCTAAAGTCTCTCACCCTCGGAAGAGCAAGATTTATAAGACGATCAAAAAACTCGTACATCTTTTCTCTTCTCAAAGTTACAGCAACACCCAGTTTTTGTCCTTCTCTGAGCTTAAAACCCGCTATAGATTTTTTAGCTTTTGTTATGACCGGTCTTTGTCCGGTTATAGCGGCTATCTCCCTCTGAGCGGCTTCCAGAACCTTTGGTTCCGTAAGAGCATCCGCCGTAGAAACGTTAACCACAATCTTTTCCATCTTAGGCACTTGCATCACGTTCTTATATTTGAACTGCGCCTTTAAAGCCGGTATAACTTCCTTTCTATATTTTTCCAATAATCTAGCCACGCCTCATCCTCCTAGATAGTCTTCTCGCATTTTTTGCAGTAACGGACTTTCTTGTCGTTAACCATCTTATGCCCCACCCTTACACCCTTGTTGCAATGTGTACAGAAAAGCTGGACATTACTGATGCTGACAGGGGCCTCTTTTTCAATTATGCCGCCCGTCGGTTTACCCTGGGTCGGCTTATTGTGCTTTTTAACAAGGTTAAGTTTTTCTATAAGGACGCTTGTCCCTTCCTTTATGACCTTTAGTACCTTGCCGGTTTTCTTTTTCTCTCTTCCGACGTTAACTACGACCGTATCACCTTTACGTATCATTTCATAAACTCCCTTATAATACCTCTGGCGCCAAAGATATTATCTTTGTGAACTTTCTAGCTCTCAGTTCTCTGGCTACAGGGCCGAATATTCTTGTGCCGACCGGTTCATTCTGCTCGTCAATAATTACAGCGGCGTTATCATCAAATCTTATATAGGATCCGTCTTCTCTTCCAAGTTCCTTTCTTGTCCTCACCACAACCGCTCTTGCTATACTTCCCTTTTTCAGTTTAGAGGCCGGTATGGCATCCTTTATTGAAACGACTATAATATCGCCTATCCTTGCGTACCTTCTTCTTGTTCCGCCGAGGACTTTTATACAATAGACCGATTTAGCACCTGAATTGTCTGCAACGTTTAATGCACTTTCTATCTGTATCATAACTCAACCACCTTCCTGGTTATCTTTACAAGGTTCCATCTCTTGGTCTTGCTAAGAGGGCGAGCGTAACTTATCATTACTTCATCGCCGATACCGGCTTCTTGTTTTTCATCATGCGCATAATACTTTTTATGTGTTGAGATGAATTTGCCGTATTTAGGATGTTTATATTTTCTAGAGACGCTGACCACTATGGTCTTGTCCATCTTATCGCTGACGACAACACCGGTAAGTGTCTTTAGTTGTCCTCTGGTCTGACTCATTTATTCCCTCCACGCTTCTCATTTAATATGGTCTTTACCCTTGCAAGAACTCTTCTTTTATTCAATATTTCGTGCTTGTTGGTGATCCCGCCTGTAGCTATCTGCATACGGGTCTTAAAAATATCCTCGTTGATCTCTTTTGCCTTTGCATTAAGATCTATCTCGGATAATCCCCTTAATTCTGTAGCTTTCGATCTACGCATGATGAATCCCCTCCCTGGCCACGAACTTTGTCTTTATGGGCAATTTGCTGGACGCCGTAGTAAGAGCCTCATGAGCTATCTCATATGTGACGCCTTCCATCTCGTAGAGTATTCTCCCCGGTTTAACAGGGGCAACATATTCCTCTATCGGACCTTTCCCTTTGCCCATTCTTACTTCTGTAGGTTTCTTTGTATATGGTTTGTCCGGGAATATTCTAACCCAGACTCTTCCACCCTTTTTAACGGACCTTGAAATAGCAACACGGGCAGCTTCTATCTGTTTCCCGGTTATCCATCCCGAATCAAGAGACTGAATACCAAAGTCTCCAAAACTCAGAGTACTGCCGGAAGTGGCATTACCCTTCATTTTTCCTCTCATCTGTTTCCTGTATTTTGTCTTCTTAGGACCTAGTGCCATCTAAAACACCTCTTTCTTTAGTATTTATAATATCGCCTTTATAGATCCATACCTTCAGGCCTATGATTCCATAAACGGTCTTTGCTTCTGCCGTACCATAGTCGATATCCGCTCTTAATGTATGAAGAGGAACAGAACCCTCAACGTACCATTCGCTTCTTGCTATTTCCGCACCCGCGAGTCTGCCTGAACATCTGACCTTAACACCCTTTGCTCCGAATTTTCTTGCATTAAAGATAGCCTTCTTCATCGCTCGTCTAAAGGCCACTCTTTTTTCAAGCTGAAGAGCTATATTCTCGGCGATAAGAGTCGCATCAAGTTCCGGCCTTTTTACTTCTACAATATTCAGAACGATTTCGTTCTTTGTGAATTTTTGTAAATTCTTCTTAAGAAGATCTATTCCCTGGCCTTTCTTTCCTATTATTACTCCGGGCCTTGCGGTATGAACATTTACTTTTATCTTGTTAACCGCTCTCTCTATTTCGACCCTGGAAACACCCGCAAACTTGAGGTTTTCTTTTACATAAGATCTTATTTTAAGGTCCTCATGCAAATTGGTGCTGTAATTCTTGTCAGCATACCAACGAGATATCCATGTTTTATTAATTCCTAATCTAAATCCATACGGATGTACTTTTTGACCCAACTTCAATTACCTCCTATTTCTCATCTAATATAACATTCAAGTGACTTATACGTTTTCTTACCGTTGTGGCCCTTCCCTGAGCTCTGGGAAGAAATCTTTTCATAGTTGGACCTTCGTCGACCCATACTTTCTTTACATACAGATTATCAACATCAACATTTCCCTTGCCCTTTGTCTCGGCGTTAGCAACTGCGCTCATAAGTGCCTTGTAAAGTATTTTTGCTCCGCTCTTTGTGGTAAACTTTAATGTGTTGATAGCATCGCCGACCATCTGTCCTCTTACAAGATCGGATACAAGCCTCATCTTGCGCGGTGTTATTCTCACATATCTTGTCTTAACCTTAACTTCCATATCTTGTCTCCTTAGTTCCTCTATTATTTAGCCGGCGCAGCAGTAGCAGCAGCAGTGGTGGTAGCACCCTCGGCTGGTTTTTCAGCTTTTTCCGCTCCGTGGCCGTGGAATGTTCTGCTCAATGAAAATTCACCAAGTTTATGTCCGACCATATTCTCAGTTACAAAAACCGGAACAAACTTTTTCCCATTATGAACAGCAAGAGTAAATCCCACCATCTCCGGAAAAATCGTCGAACGTCTGGACCAGGTTTTTATAACCTGTCTGCTATTTGAGGCACTTGTGATCTTGTTCATCAAGTGAGCATCACAAAATGGACCTTTCTTTAACGATCTAGCCAATTTTATATCCTCCCTTTAATTACGCCGAATGACGGCTCCTAACTATATACTTTTGTGTTCTCTTATTTTTTCTCGTCTTATAACCCTTTGTCGGTTTACCCCAGGGAGTAGATGACGGTCTTCCGCCGGAGGTCCTGCCCTCTCCACCACCGTGTGGATGATCTACAGGGTTCATGGCCACTCCTCTTACTCTTGGTCTTATACCTTTCCACCTTGATCTTCCGGCCTTACCTGCGTTGATATTTTCACTCTCAAGGTTACCTACCTGACCTATAGTCGCCCTGCATTCAATCAAAACCTTTCTTACTTCTCCACTCCTTAATCTTAGCTGAGCATATTTATCTTCTCTTCCAAGCACCTGAGCATATGAACCTGCGGATCTTGCAAGCTGTGCTCCTCTTCCCGGTTTAAGTTCGACGTTGTGGACCAAAGTACCGACTGGAATGCTCTTTAAAGAAAGGCAATTACCCGGTTTTATTTCTGCGGTCTCTGAACTTAATACCGTATCGCCGACCTTCAACCCCTCAGGGGCTATCATGTATCTTTTTTCTCCATCGGCGTAGTTAAGAAGAGCTATTCTTGATGTTCTGTTTGGATCGTATTCGATCTCGGCTACTTTTGCCGGAACATCTATTTTATCTCTCTTAAAATCTATTATTCTATATCTTTGTTTGTGACCGCCGCCTATCCATCTTACCGTTACACGACCCTGATTATTCCTGCCACCTTTCCTGGTTTTTGTTTCCAATAAAGATTTAACAGACGGTTTTTTTGCTGTAACTTCTTTAAAGTCAGCAACCGTCATCTCTCTGCGGCTGGGTGTGGTAGGTTTAAAACTCTTTATACCCATTTATCAAACTCCTCCTGTTACACGCCTTCAAATAGCTGGATCTTCTGGCCTTCATGTAGCGTCACTATGGCTTTTTTCCACTTTGATCTACGACCCTGATGACGGCCAACTCTCTTCATCTTTCCATGAGTTACCATGGTATTAATATCTTTAACCTTAACTTCAAAAAGTTTTTCAATTGCTTCTTTTATCTCCGTCTTATCTGCACAAGTCGCAACCTCAAAAACATAGGAATTTTGCTTCTCGCTGATGCTTGTGCTTTTTTCAGTAAGCAAAGGTCTCTTTATTACATCATACAATCTTTCCATCGTATTCTCCCTACGCTATGAACTCATTCATTTTATTAAGAGCGGTTTTGGTAACGATCACATTCTCATATTTAATAAGATCGTACGGATTGACCTGCTCAGGTTTTACTGTTTTCACACCGTAAATATTCCTTGCAGAAAGTGTAAGCTCCCTGTTATCTACATCAACCAGAAGGCACTTCTTTATATTGAAACTTTTAAGGATCGCACTTACGTTCTTTGTCTTCGGTTCAGAAAGTTTAAGACTGTCAACTACGAAGAAGTTATCTGATTTTACTCTGTCGGATAACGCGGATCTAAGAGCACTCTTATACATCTTCTTGTTTATTTTCTGTGTGTAGCTTCTTGGATGGGGACCAAAAACTATACCTCCGCCGTATTGCAGCGGCGATTTAATACTACCGGGTCTTGCATTACCTGTGCCTTTCTGTTTAAAAAGTTTTCTTGTGCTCCCGCTGACTTCTCCACTGTCCTTTGTGCTGGCATTACCTGATCTTGCGTTGGCAAGATGGGATTGTATCACTTGATGCAAAAGTGTTACATTAACCTCAGTGTTGAATATACTGTCCTGAAGTTCTATATCATCCATTTTTTTCTTTTTCTGGTCATAAACTGTTAATTTCACCTTAATGCTCCTATATATAAATATTAAAGTTTGATCTCTACGTCGATACCTGCAGAAAGATCAAGCTTCATCAACGCATCGACCGTTTGCTGTGTAGGCTCAAGTATATCTATTAGCCTCTTATGTGTTCTTATCTCAAATTGTTCCCTGGATTTTTTATCTATGTGGGGGGATCTGAGTACTGTGTATCTTTCTATGGCGACCGGAAGCGGTATAGGACCGGCTATCTTTGCCCCTGTCCTCTTTGCCGTCTCCACGATCTCCTTAGTCGACTGATCCAATAATTTGTGATCGAACGCTCTAAGCTTTATCCTTATCTTTCCTGTTTCATTCATTTAACATCACTCCGATATTTTTACTTATTACTTAATTACTTCGCCTACTACGCCCGCTCCTACTGTTCTTCCACCCTCTCTGATCGCAAACCTCAACTCTTTTTCCATTGCGATAGGACATATCAACTCTATCTCCAACATTACGTTGTCCCCAGGCATTACCATCTCAACTCCTGCAGGTAACGTCGCTACTCCAGTAACATCC
>JAPLFT010000023.1 GCA_026390535.1 Pseudomonadota bacterium | reverse complement strand
GCCGGACACTCCCGTAACACAGGTCATAAGCCCTATTGGAAATGAAGCGGTAATATTTTTAAGATTATGTGTATTTACGTCTTTTATACTAAATGCTCTCTTTGTAAGAGGTTTTCTTTTTGGAATATCTATCCTTATATTGGATGATAAATATTTTCCGGTTATGCTATTGGCATTCCCGATTATTGCATTTATATCTCCCTGGGCTACTATTTCTCCTCCATGAATCCCGGCCCCGGGCCCCAGGTCCACGATGTAATCGGCAGAACGGATAGTATCCTCATCGTGCTCTACTATTATTATCGTATTACCTTTATCTCTTAATTTTATTAACGCATTTATCAGTTTCCTGTTATCTTTTGGATGAAGACCGATGCTTGGCTCATCAAGGACGTAAAGTACCCCGGTAAGCCCCGAACCTAATTGCGTTGCCAGTCGCACTCTTTGAGCCTCTCCACCTGATAAACTGTATCCGATCCTATTCAGATCAATATAACCGAGTCCTACATCTATTACGAAATTGAGTCTTTCTATTATCTCTTTTATTATTTTGTCCGCTATTATCTTTTGATTACCGGTAAAAGAAAAATTCAGAAGATATTCTCTAAGAGCTTCAATACTCATAGAGGATAATTCGTATATTGATTTATCGTCTATCTTTATTGATAAAGATTCTTTTCTCAGCCTGGTACCTTTACATTCGGGACATATGGATTCAGTTTCATTATGCTCGATCTTTCCCAAACCCTCACACTTGGTACAAGCTCCATATGGACTGTTAAATGAAAAAGTTCTTGGTTCTATGTCGGAATAACTTATTCCGCAATCTATACATGAATATTTATTGCTTATTGTAACAGGCTTTGAACCTTCAAGTACCATTGTCACCAGACCGCCGGAGAGTTTCATCGCAAGGTTTACCGAATCCCCCAATCTTAAAGAGTTTTTCTTCCCGGTTATTAGACGATCTATAATAAGATCCACGCTGTGAAGTTTATTCTTATCTAATTTTATATTTTCATCCAGGTCATGTGTTTTGCCGTCAATTATGATTTTAGCAAAGCCTTCGCTCTTTAATTTTTGCAACAAAGCGGAGTATTCGCCTTTTTTACCTCTCACTATCGGAGAAAGGACAATTAGTTTTTTCCCATCCGGTACAACAGTGTATTCTTGCACGATCTGTTCAGATGTTCTTGCCTGTATAGGTTTTCCACAGTCATAGCAGAATGGAATACCGACCTTTGCAAATAACAGTCTTAGATAATCGTATATGTCGGTCATTGTCCCCACAGTGGACCTTGGATTATGGCTTATCGTCCTCTGATTTATGGCAATGGCGGGAGAAAGCCCTTCTATGTTTTCTACTTCCGGTTTTTTAAGCATGTCTATGAATTGTCGTGCGTATACGGAGAGTGACTCAACATAACGCCTGTTTCCCTCTGCGTATATAGTGTCAAAAGCAAGTGATGATTTACCCGAACCCGATATGCCGGTAATCACCGTAAGGGATTTTCTGGGAATCTTCAGGTTTATGTTTTTTAGATTATGTTCCCTGGCATTATTAATGGTTATTTCTTTTGCTTTCATAGCAAATGTCTATTCTATTCTATTTAAGAGGGCCATGTCTATAGCCTGATTTACAGCTCGTACCATTGAACCGGCGGATGCCTTGCCGGTTCCAGCTATATCGTAGGCCACGCCGTGTCCCGGGGAAGTTCTTATAATAGGTAATCCAAGTGTTATATTGACCAAAGAATCCAAACCTCTCATCTTTGCCGGTATCATCCCCTGGTCATGGTACATTGCTATAAATCCATCGTATCTGCTCTTTGTGTCTGTCACAAATGCGGAATCTGCCGGCGTAGGCCCGACCGCTCTTATTCCCATTTTATTAAGTTGTTTTATAGCAGGTACTATTATTTTTATTTCTTCCCTGCCTATAAGTCCCATATCACCGGAGTGAGGATTCAGCGATAAAATATTTATTATGGGATTTTTTTTGATCTTAGATAAAAAATTATTCATCAATTTTGCAGCTTCTATGATGCGATTCTTTGTTATATTCTTTTGTATATCTTTTACGGGAAGATGTTCCGTCATAATACCGATCTTGAAAGAGGGAGTACTCATAAGCATTAATGCGGATCTTGATCTGAATATGTCTTTTAAGAAACCGGTATGACCGGAAAAACCCTTATAATTTTTTGAGACCTTATTCTTATCTATCGGGGCTGTTACTATGGCGTCCAGCTCTCCAAGTGCTGCCAGCATTGCTCCATAGTATATACAGGATAATGCCTCGTCGCGTCTTATTTTTGAAGGAATTGCTTTTTTATCGGGGATAATGAATTCCACCTGGGGACTTAATTTCTTTTTAAGATTTGACTGTATAAATTTTTTCCCTTTTGGGGTTGCTATTATTACTACTTCCAAGGTTTTATCCAAATTTAATTTTTCCAGAGTCTTGGCTATTATCTCCGGAGATATGCCGGAAAGTTCACCCTGTGTTATTCCTATTCTTACAGCGCCGTATTTTTTAGATATATGTTTTAACATATGCATCTTCCTTTAGATCATCAATAAATAATGATAATTGACGTTTAAATTGATTTTCTATCAGTGCTCTTTCTATATTCTCTTTATTTTTTTCATATTCCGGGTTTGGAATGTTCCTTAGCTCAGATAGTTTTATTATTTGAAATTCCTGTTGCTTTATCTTTGCCGAGCCCTTAATTATTTTTATCGGCCCTTTCACATCACCGGGGCTCATATTCTTTACGGCTTTTTTAAGTTCAGGCACCAGACCTTCAGCTTGTACAAAACCGATTTCTCCTCCATTTACACCCGTGGCTTTATCCTCTGAATACTGTTTTGCCATTTCTTTAAAATCAGCGCCGTTCTTGATCTTTTTATATACGGTATTTGCCAGATCTTCCGATTTAAGGACTATATGCTGTATGTTATACTCCAGGATTTCCATGTCCTGATGAAATTCCTTTTTGAAGAAAGCCTTGTAATCATCCTCCGACACGCTTATTTTCTTCTTTAGACTATTTTCGAAAATCCTTGCCTTAACCTGTTCCATTCTAAGCTCGTCTTTAAAGATTTCAATTGTTTGTCCTGAGTCTGCCAACTGTTTTTTTAACTCCTCCTGGTTCATTCCGAGCTCTGACATCCTTTTCTTTATAAAATCATCCAATTCATCTTTGGTAGGAACAAGGCTCTGCTCTTTTGCATATTGAAGCAAAAGCGTCTCGTTAACCATAAGGTTTAAGAGTTTTTTATCCGAGCTCATTACGTCTTTATATTCCTCGGGATTCATTTTAGGTTTTCTACTCTCTATCACTTTTTTAAAAGTTTTAAGATCAGACATCGTCTTTATATCTTCATTTACTACAGCTACTATTTTATCTATCAGGACCTCTTTAGATACTGCCGATCTTGGGACTAGAATTATACTGAAAACTAGAATTGCAAAAAATGTGATGATCAATTTATTCATTTTTATAATCTCCGGATCTATTTTATAGAATCTATTAATGCGGTATTCTTAAAGATCTTTGAACCTTTAAACTGTTTACCCAGCCATTCCTCGTAATATTTACTCTCTTTATTCCTGACTATTTCATTAAGAATAAAAGGCTTTGCTTCTTCAAAAGATACCTGGGCCGATGGCAAATGCTCCAGGACTTTTAATATATGGAAGCCGTAATCGCTCTGTATTACTCCTGTTGTTTCCCCCGGCTGCATATCAAAGGTTCTGTCAAAGATCTCCAACCCCTCGCCCTTATTTATATATCCTATAAGTCCTCCCTTTTTGCCTTCGGGTGCCTCTGAATATTTTTTAGCTAGGGCCTCAAAATTTGCCCCGGCCTTAAGTTCCTCAAGAGCCTTATCTGCAGGTTCTTTTGTCGCTGTAAATATCTGGGCCAGCTTGACCCTGGGTTCGCTTGTTTTATTGGCATAGAATTTATCGTAATAATCCTTCAATTCCTTGTCCGGTATATTTATCTTTTCCATTATCTCTTTAGACAAAGTCTTTTCTATAAGGAGCATCCGTCGCGTTTCTGCAGACCAATCTTCAAATGTCTTAAATTGATTTGTAAGGAGTTGGTTAAACTCATCGTTGGTGTAGTTTTGTTTTATATTCTTTATATATCTGTTAAGTTCATCATCAGAAACCTTTATGTTTTTATCTTTTGCATCCTGAAGGATCAATTCATCTATTATCATTCGCCTTAGGATCGTCTGTTTTATCTCGGCAAAATTAGACATTTTATCCGGAGGGTAATTCATTTTTATGTTGTTTAATTTTTCTTCAAAATCCACTTTCAATATCGGTTTGCCGTTAACAACGGCCACCGTATCAGCATTTAACACCAGTCTGTTTTTGTTATAAAAGTAATACGATACTGCCGCCAGCAGTACCATTAACGAGATCAATAGAATTTTTTTGTTACGAAGCATTTTCAAATACCTATTTCTGTATAATTACAAAACCTGAATATTTTTGTCTTAAGCTTTTAAAATAATCAATTCTTGCTTTTGTAGCAGCCTCCATTTTAAGCCGTTCATTTATAGGCTCGTAATTTTCTGAAGACATTGGGTAAATCTTTATTAACTTTACAATACTGACAAAATCATTTCCTGTTATTACCGGAGATACTTCATCGATAGAAAGATCCTTTAGTTCACTTGCCTCTGAATTTTCCAAAGAGGGAAGAGGTATCCTGTCAAAAGTTCCTGATGTGGCGGAACTATTTTTATAACCGAATTTTTCTATTGCCTGATCGAAAGTTAGTCTTTTAGCCGCTATATCACCTCTGACAACAGAGATTTTTGCCAAAGCTTCCTTGGCGCTATTTGCATTACCGGGTGAAAAAGGAATAGA
>JAPLFT010000268.1 GCA_026390535.1 Pseudomonadota bacterium | reverse complement strand
ACATCAAACAAGAAATATTCGTCCTGCAAGTCTTGGAGATAGAACACACCATAAAAGTAAACGCTTCTGGTATCTTGCATAGTTATTTTATCACAAAATTCATTTTATTAAAATATGAATTTAAAAAGAGGTAGAAAGTAAATATTTGAATAAAATTTATTGCCTTATACACAAAAATTTGATACTATATTTTCATATCTGTTACTAAAGTTATATAAGTTATTAATGTGATTGATAAAGCACGATTTTAATGTTAGAATATGCGTGGAGGTGATTAATGTGATCGGCAAAAAATACTACACAGCAAAGGAAATTGCATATACACTTGCGGTAACACCAATGACAATCTATCGCATGGCTGAAAGAGGAGAGTTAAAAACAATAAGGGTCGGTAAATCCATAAGGTTTGATGCTGATGACGTTGAGAATTTTCTGAAAGGCACATCAACAGAGAAAAATACGAAATCTACTGGAAGAACCTTGTTAGAGTTTGTCGGGAAATGGTCTGGTGATGATGCTGACAAAATTATTAAAATGATTCAAGAAAGTCGTTCTGAAGCGGAGTTTTGATTATGTATTTGCTTGATAGCACACACTGTATTATGATTATGTCTAATAAAGAAGCTATTTTACAGAAGATAGAATCATTTATTGACATTCCAATATCAACCTGTTCAATAGTTATTGGGGAACTATTTTTCGGTGCATATAAATCTGATCAGACTCAACGTAATATCCAGTTAATTGAGCAATTCTTTAACAAAATGCACATCATAAGCTAATTATAGTATCTGCCGACAGTGACTTTCAACGCCTAAAGCATATTGAGGATTTGGAGATTGAAAGCTGGTGAACACTAAATGTCACGCTTATAGGTCCAAATGGTATCATCCAAACTAAGGTGAACACTAAATGTCACGCTTATAGGTCCAAATGGTATCATCCAAACTAAAAAATAGGTTAGTTAGAAAGTAGGATGGGCGGTGCCCATTCTACTCTTGTTGACTATTTGATTTGTTTTAGCTTTCCCCATGTATTAGGCAATTTGGCTTTTGAATTAACGCTTCCGCCTGAATGTCCAGTATCATATTCTTCAACGACAGATAAAGCTGAATTTCCATTTTGGGCACCACCAATGGCGTATATATTTCCATTCACTGAAGCGGTTGATAGGAGAAATCTTGCGGTTGGCATATCCTCCTTTTTAGTCCATTTGTCAGTTAACGGATCATATACCTCTACATTTGAAAGGGAAACAATAGTAGGATTTAGTTCACGTCCGCCAATAGCATATATTTTACCGTCCACTGCGCAGGTTGACAATTGGATTCTGCCTGTTAGCATGCTTGCTTTTTGTATCCACTTATCCACTACCGGATCATATTCTTCAACTAATGCCGCATCAATAAATCCTCCAATTACATATATTTTGTCAGCTACCACGCTGGAATCAGCGAAAGCTCTTCCTTTTGGCATATCCGATTTCCTTGTCCACACATCCTCCACTGGATCATATTCTTCTACTGTTTGAAGGGCAGGAATCCAATCAGGAGTGTTGGCTCCACCAATGGCATATATTTTGCCATTTACAACACTGGTACAAAGACCATATCTTGCGGTGGGCATATTTGCTTTCTTTGTCCATATATCTTTCGTTGGATCATATTCCTCAAGTTCTGAACGAAATCCATCATTTATGCCGCCCATAGCATATATTTTTCCATTTAATACGCAGACGGAAAGACAGAATCTAGCAGTTGGCATATCCGCTTTTTTTATCCAAACGTCTTTCACAGGGTCATATTCTTCTACAGTTGTAAATACACCATTCCAATTCGAACCACCGATAGCATAAATTTTTCCATTGACTTCACAGACGGAACAATATTTGCCCATTGGCATGTCATTCTTTTTTGCACATTCCCCTTCAGCTTGCGGAGCCATAAGTAAGGCATTTTGCATATCTGGTTGTTTTGGTTCTCCACCTGTGCCTTTTCCCATCTTGCTTGATAAGATTGCTATATTGGA
>JAPLFT010000037.1 GCA_026390535.1 Pseudomonadota bacterium | reverse complement strand
CGCTCATTTTTAACCTCGGTATTTATATATGGGATGGACACGAACAGGGTATTACATTCCTTACCGGGTATATAATAGAAAAATCTCTCAGTGTTGACAATCTCTTCGTTTTTCTCCTTATATTTACTTATTTTGGCGTTCCCAAAAAATATCAGCACAAGATCCTGTTCTGGGGGGTACTGGGGGCGATAATAATGAGAGCTATATTCATATTCTCAGGGATAGCGCTTATAGAACGATTCCACGTAATGATCTATATATTCGGAGCCTTTCTTATTTTCACGGGAATAAAAATGGCCGTTGAAGATGAAAAAAAAGTGGAACCGGAAAAGAATATCGTCCTTAAAATATTCAGAAAGATTTTTCCCGTCACAAAAGATTATAAGGAATCAAGATTCTTTGTGCATGAGAACGGCAAATGGTGCGCAACGCCAATGTTCGTTGTACTTCTTGTAGTGGAAAGTTTTGACGTCGTCTTTGCTGCGGATTCAATACCGGCCATACTTGCCATAAGCAGGGAGTCCTTTATAGTCTTTACGTCGAATATATTTGCCATACTTGGATTAAGAGCCCTTTACTTTGCTCTGGCTCAGGTTGTGGACAAATTCTGTTATCTTCAGATCGCCATATCAATAATACTTACTTACGTCGGTATCAAAATGGTAATATCGGATTTTTATAAGATTTCAACAGTCACATCCTTATTGATAATAGCGGCCGTTTTTATTATCGCTATTATTGCTTCAGTTGTAAACAATAAAAGGCTCGGAGGTTACTTTAAGATGCAGACCATCTCTCAATTAAAATCTATGGCGCTGGAACAATTGAAAGGGAAATGGACAAATGCGGTAATAGCTGCTCTGGTGTTTTATGCAATTACATTTTTATTCGGTGGCGTGGGAATATTCACTTTCCACATACTGACTCTTTTGGTCATAGGACCTTTGTATTTTGGTCTTTTTGAATATTTCATGAGAATAAAAAGGCAGGAACCGGCGGTTCTTGAGAACCTGTTTGATGGATTTAAGAAATTTATTCCTTCGTTTCTCTTGGTACTGTTGATCAATATCTTCGTAATACTTTGGGCGCTATTGCTTATAATACCCGGTATTATAGCCGCTTTATCTTATTCTCAGGCTTTCTTTATACTGATAGATAATCCGGAACTATCTGCGGTTGAAGCTATCAAGAAAAGTAAGGCGATGATGTACGGTCATAAGTGGAGATACTTTGTTCTATCCCTGAGTTTTATTGGATGGGGAATACTTGCAATACTAACTGCCGGGATAGGATTTTTATGGTTGCTCCCATATATGTTGACAACTATTATTAATTTTTATGACGAATTAAAGGGATTACAACCGGCAGCAAGTGCGAAATAAAATTATAGTATTATAATTTTATTTTATATTTAGATTATTCTCTACAAATTTGGGTATGCAATACGATGCTGAAACCATATCAGGGGTTAGGTATCTTGTGTCTTTGGGCAATCTGCTGATACTTATGTTATCTATATCCTGAACGTTCTTTGATGCGTGGAAGAATAGCCATAATGATGTTGGATAAGTCGGGATCACACCCATATATGGTCTTACCCAGTTAAAAATCTTTTTTAATGTCTGATACATGAGCTGTTGGCTTTCTGTATGTATTAACGGTGCAAGTCCCTGAGCCGCAAACTGTCCGTTGTCCTTTAATTTATCACAACAGGTCCTATAAAATTTTTCCTGATAAAGAGTTATTCCCGGGCCTATAGGTTCTGTAGAATCAACGAGTATAATATCAAAGGACTTATCCGGCTGGTTTGCAACAAATGCTGCACCGTCGCCTATCTGTATCTTTACCCTTGGGTCATCAAAACTTTTTGCTATTGTCGGTAAATATTTTCTTGAGGCGGTTATAACCATCTCATCTATCTCGGCCACGATGATCTCTTTCATCGTTGGATATTTGCAAAGCTCCCTTGCTATACCTCCGTCGCCTCCGCCAATTATCAGCGCTCTCTCAGGCTTTTCAAGTCTGATTGCCGGAATATGGGACAGGAGTTCATGATATATAAATTCATCCTTTTCCGTGGTCATCATAAGATGATCAAGAAAAAGAGCTCTGCCGTAAACCGGAGTCTCTATTATGTCGATTTCCTGATATTCAGATTTATCCGAAAATAATATTTTATCTACAACGTAACCATAAGAGAGTTCAGCTTTTGATTCTTTGCTGTATCCGGCAGCCGGAAAGAACTCATACAGCCATTTCATCTAATGGCACCACGCTTACAGGCATGCTATAAGCCCTCTTTATATGCATATCGCCTCTGTGAACCTCTAGCTCATCGCTTGTTTTTGCTTCAAGTACATCTTTAAGGTATTGGATGGCAAGATCTATTTTAGGTGCTTCTGAACATGAAAAATAGTCGATTGAGGCCAGACCGTGTTCCGGCCATGTGTGTATGCTGATATGGCTTTCTGCGATTATTATTACGCCGCTGACGCCCCAGGGTTCAAACTGTTTAAAGAATTTTCCGACTATTGTTGCCTCTGATTGTTTTGCCGCCTCATACATGACCTTAGAGATAAAATCCACTCTTTTTAGGAGCTCCGGATTACAACCGTGAAGGTCAACAAGAACGTGTCGCCCGACGTTACATGCCATTAATTTTTCTCCTTTACTGTTTTCTGCCCAATTTCAACTGCGCACTATATACAAAAAAAGCACAACACATTCAATAAAAAAAGTATGGTTTACTTAGAAAAAAAATTCAAGCCAATTTTTCATATTTTTAGAAAAAAAATGTAAAAATGATATTTTAAATAGATTTGATTAAATTTTATCGTCGATAAAATACTGGAATAAAGAGCGCTTTTTGGTCGCTGAATCTTTAAAAAATTGATGAAGAAGGAATAATATGTGTAATTATAAAGAATTGATTTTAATTAATCAAACTTGCTGAATTTATCACTAAATCTACGTCGATAACGTGGTCCCTTCGGCAAACATAACACTTGATTTTTTCCTCCATTTCTGTTAGTATATTACAGGTTTTTATTGAGTATGCTTTTAAATTATTATATAGCTTTTCAAAACCGGAGGCTTTCAGAATGGATCTAAAAATACTAAAGGAAAAGAACACTGCGGCTTTTAACCCAAAGAACTACAGAAACAGCCCTCTTATCAGGGAGTTTTACAGGTTTATA
>JAPLFT010000150.1 GCA_026390535.1 Pseudomonadota bacterium | reverse complement strand
CTCATTGGCCTTTTCTCCCTTGGCAAAAACAAGTACTCTCACCTTCTTTCCAGTTCCGTGGGGAAGAACGATAGCTCCTCTCAACATCTGATCGGCATGTTTTGGATCCACTCCCAGATTAAAAGAAAGATCCACTGTCTCATCAAATTTTGTGTATTTGACTTCCAGCGCCAATTTGATAGCTTCTTCTGCAGTGTATCTTTTTACACGATCCACCTTTGAAGCAGCATTCTTGAACTTCTTACCTGTAGACATTTTTTCTCCTTGCTGGTGCAAACGACCTGATGTGCAGGCCTCCCAGTCTTCACTGTTTTACGAGGCTATTATATAACCTCTATACCCATACTTCTTGCCGTACCTTCTATAATCCTGATAGCGGCTTTTATATCCGTGGCATTAAGATCAGGCATCTTTATTTTTGCTATCTTCTCGACCTGAGCCTTGGTAACCTTGCCTACCTTATTTGTCTGAGGAACACCGGAACCCTTTTCCACTCCGGCTTCCTTGAGTAATAATATTGATGCAGGAGGCGTCTTCTTTATAAAAGAGAAGGATCTGTCCGCATATATGGTTATAACGACCGGAATGATCATTCCCTTTTGATCCTGGGTCTCCGCATTAAATTTTTTGCAAAATTCCATGATGTTTACACCATGCTGTCCGAGTGCCGGACCGACCGGAGGAGAAGGATTTGCAGCCCCTGCCGGGATCTGAAGTTTAACCATGCCTATTACTTTCTTTGCCATTTTAATATATCTCCCTTAAATTTTATATCTTACCAACTATATTTTTTCGACCTGGACAAATTCCAATTCTACAGGTGTAGAGCGACCAAATATTGAAACCAGTACTTTTAATTTTGCCTTGTCCGGTTTAACTTCTTCAACAATACCTGTAAAGTTGGTAAACGGTCCTTCTACCACCCTGACATTTTCACCTTCCTCAAATGACATCCTAGGAACGGGTTTAGACATACCCTCCTGAGCCTGTGATGTAATCTTGGTAACTTCCGCTTCATTTACCACCGGCGGATTAACATTATTCCCGACAAAACCCACTATACGCGGTGTTGATTTTACAAAATGCCAATTTTCTTCACTCATTACCATTTGAACAAGCATATATCCCGGAAAGAATTTTCTAGTGGCTGTACGTTTTTTCCCTTTTGTAACTTCAACAATATTTTCTACCGGAACAAGTACATGACCAAAATCACCTTGTTTTGTCTGTGCTTTAATTTTTTGTTCCAGCTGTTCTTTTGCTTTTTGTTCCTGTCCGGTCCTAACGTAAACAATGTACCATTTCATATTGGGATTATCGGAATGGACCTTTATGACTTCAACCGTTTTTTCTACTACTTCTGTTGTCTTTGCAGCAGCATGTTCCTTCTTTTCATCATGCTCTTTTTTTTCTTCGCGTTCCGATATCTTTACTTCACCCTCGGATAATATGCGATTAAGCTCTTCCTTGTTGGAGAGCAAATCTTCACCCTTGAGTATATCTTCGTTCTTGTTCATATCGTCGCCTTTCATAAATTACCTCAATATAAGATTCATAAAAAGACCGGCAAGCCAGTCAAAAATACCGAGCACAGCTCCTGAAATAAGAACGGCTATTATAACAACGACCGTTGCACCCCAGGTCTCTTTTCTATTAGGCCATACGACCTTTCTAACTTCCGATATAACTTCAAGGATATATTCTCTGATCTTCTGTGTCTTATATAATAGGTAAGCAGCAAGACCACCCAAAATAACCGGAAATATATTTTGAACAACGTTTATCCATGAGAATCTTATGGCAAGATCAAAATAACTTACAGCATAATCTGTAGTAACCTTGAATGTGTACCATACGATGGCACCGACGCATAACATCGTCATTGCAAATATGTTTCTGGTATTTTTATCCATACTCTTCCATCCTTTTTTGGCAGGCCAGGAGGGATTCGAACCCACAACAACCGGTTTTGGAGACCGGTGCTCTAGCCGTTAGAGCTACTGGCCTACATAAAAACTTTACTTCGTTTCCTTATGCTCAGTATGTTTTCTGCAAAAGCGGCAATACTTTTTCATTTTTAACTTGTCAGGTTTTGTCTGTTTATTCTTGTCGCTGACATAGTTCTTTCTTTTACATTCGCCGCATTCAAGGTGAATAATATTTCTCACCGTAGCCTCCAACGTTCCTAATATGTTTTTTAAAAGCCTGTGTCCTATATCAGGTTAGAACGTATCTTGCAATAATTTATTTAATTACTTCGCCTACTACGCCCGCTCCTACCGTTCTTCCACCCTCTCTGATCGCAAACCTCAACTCTTTTTCCATTGCGATAGGACATATCAACTCTATCTCCAACATTACGTTGTCCCCAGGCATTACCATCTCAACTCCTGCAGGTAACGTCGCTACTCCAGTAACATCC
>JAPLFT010000223.1 GCA_026390535.1 Pseudomonadota bacterium | reverse complement strand
GTTGATTATGCTTACTTGTATGTATATGTACCCCATCCATTCTGGTGGTGGAGTTTCTCATATCCTGGATACTATGTACTTCGTGATTTTCACAAAGTCGTTGTTATACATAACAGAGTCGAGGTTGTATCCAACCATTTTGTGGATCATCGGGTAAATAGGGTTATCAGGATAGATCCGGTTGGCAGATTCAACGGATATACGCATGGAGGTATAGGAGTGCCGCGTTATTCAAGAAAGTATATATATCGAGAATATCATAAGGGAGATGAAGCTATCTTTAGAGGTGCCCGCGAACGTGCTATGGAAAAAGGAAAAAAAGGCGGAGAAGGAAGAAAGCACTAATATAGGATCATTATTCGTTCTGTGGTTTGAATCTGTAACCTATACCTGGTTCTGTAATGAGGAACTTTGGTCTGCCCGGATCATCTTCTATCTTTTGTCTTAAATGTCCGACGTACACCCTTAGGTACTGGTTTTGTTCTACGGAATGTCCGCCCCAGACTTCTTTGAGCAATTGGCCATGAGTCAATATTTTCCCCGAATGTTTTATGAATGTGCATAACAAATTATATTCAGTAGATGTTAATTTGATCTCTATATTTTTAACAGTGACTATCCTAGATATAAAATCCACTTTTAATGAGCCACTTTCAAAAAAAGGCGTACTGGGTATGTCGATCTTTTTTCTAAATATGTTTCTAACCCTGGCAAATAATTCCTTTACGCTGAAAGGTTTTGTAAGATAATCATCTGCACCGCCGTCTAAAGCGGTTATAATGGATTGTTCATCATCTCTTACGGAAAGTATGATAATTGGAATATCAGACCAGCTCCTGATGTTTTTCAATACCTCCATACCGTCTATATCCGGTAGTCCCAGGTCAAGGACTATAAGACTTGGCTGTACAAGAGGGATAAGTTTTATCCCCTCACTTCCTGAAGATGCTTCTTCAACGGAATAATCCTGCGACTCAAAGGATATGCGTAAAAGTTTCCTGATATCCGGTTCGTCGTCTATGATAAGTATCTTATTTTTTTTATCCATTTTTACCTTTCATCCATTCTTACCTTCAAACATTAATAGGTAATATTATCTTAAAGATGGCACCACCGCTCTCTTTATTTGAGGCGATGATCCTTCCTTTGTGAAGTTCAATTATGGATTTGCTTATGGTCAGTCCCAGCCCCGTACCTCCGGTTATATTTGTCTTTGCCCTAAAGAATTTTTCAAAGACCTTTTCCGGGTTTTCCTTTGGCAATCCCGGCCCATTGTCCTCGATCGTTATATCAACAGTATCCTGGAATCTTTTTGCCGATATCTTTATCTCCGAGTCTTCGTGTGTATGTATAGCTGCATTATCGACGATATTCCTTATTGCCTGCTCCATAAGTACAAAATCAAGTGATATGGGGGGGATATCTTCCTGGATATCGATTTTAACATCCCGTTCTTTTAATGCCAGTTCAAGTTCATTTACCACCCTGGTTATTAACTCAGATATCAATACGGGCTCTTTCTTTAATTCCATCTTGTTTGTTTCTATCCTATTTATATCCAAAAGATTCTGCACAAGGTTCTGCATTCGTCTGGATCCTTTTAGAATCTCATCTGTTAGTTTTGAGACGGTATCTTTATTGTTTAATATTGCTTCTTCCTTTAATGCTGTTGCGGAACCATGAATAACAGATAAAGGAGTTTTTAGTTCATGAGAAATGGAATCCATCAGTGTGTTATATATCTTGTTTGATTCCTCAAATAACTTTGCCTGCGTTAGGGCGGCTTCCATTCTTTCCCTTACTACTCCCAAAGCCAATTGACTGGCAAAATTATCGAGAAGGAATTTTTCCTCGTACATAAATGTCTTAAAGTCTTTTACATCCAGACCCAAGATCCCCACTGTTTCAGTAGCTGTCTTTA
>JAPLFT010000329.1 GCA_026390535.1 Pseudomonadota bacterium | reverse complement strand
AATCCCCCGGCTTTTTGACAAGGACATTTATAAAGATCTTTTTTGCTTTAAATTGATCATTCTTGGCATATAGAATAAGCCCTTCAAGTTTTTTATATTCAAGCCAATCATAAAAACTGAGATTGGAAACTCTATTCTTTTGTATTTCTTCCGCCTTATCGTTTTCTCCCAACATCAGATATGAATAAGCCATATATAATTTGGCCTGAAGATAATCTTTAAGGATATCTTTTAAAAAAATATTTATGGCTTTTTGCCAGTTGCCCTTGGTATATTCGGAGAGTCCCCTGTAAAAATAGGCTTTTTTTTCATCTATCTTATATTGTTTAATAATAGGTTCTATATCTGCACCGGAATAAGTACGAAGTCTTATATAATCGTCGTAATAGCCGCTTCTTAAATAAAGGTCCATCGCACTGCCGGCATTACCGTCACTTTCAAACACCTTAGCCTTAAAATAAGTACAATCCCATTTGGTCTTCTTACACAGATTAAAGGCTGTCCTGGACGGGTAATTCTTAGACTCCATAAGATCAATAAATTTTTGGTATTCATCCGATGATAATAGAATACTAAAAATTGAAAAGATTATTATCAGCACAAATCCAGCTCCCTGATTAATTGCTTTATATCACTTTCTAAAGGGGAAAAAAACGTCATCCTTTGTTTAAAAATAGGATGTAATATTGTAAGCGATCTTGCATGCAAGGCCTGTCTTTTTATGTGAACAGCCTTTTGTTTTCTTTTTCCGTAGACCGGATCACCTATTATTGCATACCCGTGGTCATACATATGGACCCTTATCTGATGTGTCCTGCCCGTTTCCAGAATAACGTTCAGTATACTTTCCTCTCCGTTGTCCTTTATAACATAATAGTTGGTTATGGCTTTTTTACCGCTGGTGAGTTTACTCGTAAATTTTTTCCTGTCTACCGGGTGTCTTCCAAAAAAAGTTTCCCATCTGTCCTCTTTTTTATCGGGAACCCCCCATATAACAGCAGTGTAATGTCTTTTAGCGCTTTTATCCGCAAACTGTCTGGCAAGATCAAGATGCGCAGCATTGTCTTTTGCCATAACTATAAGCCCGCTGGTTTCTTTATCCAGACGGTGTACCACGCCCGAACGCGTTTCTCCTCCGATAGTAGAAAGCTTTCCCTTACAGTGATAGAATACCGCATTTACAAGAGTACCATCATAGTTTCCCGGTGCAGGATGAACAACCATATCGGGCGTTTTATTTATCACTATAATGTAATCATCTTCATAAACAACCCGAATGGGTATGTTCTGGGGTTTTATATTAACCGGAGCAGTCTCCGGTATTTTTATTTCAATATTTTCTCCGCCGCTTAAAGATTTTGACGGTTTTACGGCTTTTGCATTTACCAGGACATTCCCCGATTTTATTAAATCCTGTATTGAGCTCCTGGAAAAGACACCACCTACCTCTTCAAAATAATCAACAAGCAGTAGATCTATTCTTTTAGCCGGAAATTGGACAATAAATGTATAGTTTTGTTCTTTCACTTTTTTACTGCTTTGTTAAACCTGTTCATATAAGCAGTTGTAGTTTTTTCTATGTTAAGCCCCAAAAGTTTTGCATAGCTTCTTAAAAAACCTCTGACATAAACCTTTGCCGGAAGCGCAGAAAAATCTTCTCTCTCCAGTGCTTCTATATGATACACGGCAATTTTAAGTTTATTGGCAACATATGCATATGACATATTTTTGTACTTTCTTATCTCGGCAAAGAATT
>JAPLFT010000267.1 GCA_026390535.1 Pseudomonadota bacterium | reverse complement strand
TTTGAAACTTGGTTCCCTTACAAACCGCGCATTCGACAACTGTTGGTCCTTCCGAAGTTCTTTGTGAATAGTATCCTCTCCCTCTGCAAGTTCCACAGGTGATCTTTCCATCCTTTAAGTATTCATAACCAATCTGTGGGTACGGGTTGATAATAGGGGCATGGGAGAATAGCACTCGGACGTTTTCGTCTGGAGAATTTTCTTTGAACGATTTCAATAATTTTATCTGCAATTCACTGAGTGAATTTTTGGCCCAGGGAAGATTGTCGGAAAACTGAAGTTCAGGATTGTCAATCGGAAGATTCACCTCGTCTTTATCCCAATCAAGGAAACAAAGGCTCATCTTCTCGTGATGGACAACATAGTCAGTGAATGGATTCATCACAAGATGATACCAATGAACTGACTGGGCAGATATATGTAACGAAGATCGTTTACCGACGCCATCCTCAAGTCCGCCCGATTCATAAACAGTCTCTTCTTCATCATAAATTTTGCAAAGCTCCTGACGAGTAATATTCAAATCCGAAGCAATGCTAAATCGCTCTCCTATTAAATAAGGCATAGGTTGATAGGGATTAAAACGATAATCATGATTACCCAATACTGTATAATAAGGCTTCTGTTTCATACTATCAAGAATAAGTGCATAAAAGTGAAGCCAGTTGCAATCGGCTTGATAATTATTAATATCCTTGACGTTACTTCCACTTTTATATCCTCGATTACAATCAATCAGATCCCCCAGAATTACCACAGCTTCGACATTCCCATCTTTCTCTATATTGCCCAATGCCTCAAGAAACTCTTTGTTATAGTTACAAAAATTCTTATCGTTATCACATACTCCGCAAACGCAAAATTTTTCATTACACCGATCACCAAACTCACAATTATTTCTCTGGTTACGAGGGATTTTGCTTGAATTGCGATATTCATTCCATCTTCGCTCGAATTCGTACCAGTGCAGCGCTGTATGCGGATCACCCACAAGACCGAATGATATATATTTTTTCGGTGTAACATAAAGTGGAGCATAGCGACGAACCTGTTGCCCCTGTTGCTGTTCTCCTTTAGGATTAACTCGAATACTAAGAGTTGAGCCAGTGTTAAATAAAGACGCAAAATCTTTATCACCATCTAACGCATGAGGACGCCCATTTAGAATAGAATTTAGAAGTTCATCTTCTAATTTCTGAGGTTGATTATAGTAAATATTGTAGAAACCTGTTGCCGGGGCTTTCAAACGAATTTTATATATCTTTGTATAGCCTTTAGTCTTGAATTCTTTCCAGAATACCTCTGATAGATGAAGCCTGTCTTCTATAATATAATCATTGCCCAAAGCGATTTTCTTTGGCGGTTCTTTTACTTCTAATGGCTGTCCGCTTCTAGAATCCTTCTGATTGTCCCAGGTAGAACAATAGAATTTTTTGTCAAAGAAATCTTTGTTAATCTTTTCATCAGGAATATTAGAATGTAATAATACAAAGATATCGAAATCAAGATCTGGCGCAGCAATTCCACTACAACCTAAAGCAGGATATATAATTACTGCTTCGGGGTTTTTTCTATATGTGTTAATTTTTCCTGGATCCGCATTGTTTGTCTTTGCCATATATGGACCCGCATCATTTGTCTTTACCATATAAAAGCCCCCTTTATAAAAGCTTCA
>JAPLFT010000163.1 GCA_026390535.1 Pseudomonadota bacterium | reverse complement strand
GGGTAACAAAGGTCTCTCCTCTTAATGGTGATTCGTGATTAAACAATATGCCGTTACAGGCAAATATATTGTAAGCTTCTCTGTAATTTGTTGTTATCCAATGCGCATATAATTTGGCTACGGCGTAAGGACTACGGGGATAAAAAGGTGTTTTTTCCGTTTGAGGTGTCTCCATGACTTTGCCGAATAATTCAGAGGTGGAGGCCTGATAAAATCTTGTCTTTTTCTCAAGTCCAAGAATTTTTATTCCATCCAGCATCCTTAAGGTTCCCATAGCATTAACGCTTGATGTATATTCAGGGCAGTCAAAAGAGACCTTTACGTGGGATTGCGCCGCCAGATTGTATATCTCATCGGGCTGAATTTCCTGCATCACTCTTATAAGGCTTGTAGAGTCTGTCATATCACCATAGTGTAAAAAGAAATTAACATCCTGTTCATGGGGATCATGATAAATATGGTCGATTCTAAAAGTATTTATTGATGATGATCTTCTCTTTATGCCGTGGACCTCGTATCCCTTGCTTAACAAAAGCTCAGTAAGATATGATCCGTCCTGTCCGGTTACACCCGTAATCAAAGCTTTTTTCTTAGACATAAATTACCACCTTGTTTCTATCTTGTTATCACTCAACCCCAGAGACTTCATCTTAACTTCAAGAGTATCTAATTCTTCAAAATAATTCAACAGTACTTTATCCACTTCGTGTTCTTTAATGTATTTTTCCAGTTCATTGATTGGTTTGACTTTGTATCCAAAGAATGTTTTTTCCTGTCCGTCCGGCAGATCATCAAAAACATCCAACAGTTTTATCTTTGTATCTCCCAGATACAGGTGCATGATCTCTGCAATTTCTCCGCTACCCACAAAAACTACCGTCCTGACCTCTTCAAGTTTAAGCCTTATAATCCTGTGCTCTACAGCGACTTTTATCTTGCGATAAAAATCAAGGCTGTGCGCCATGTATGAGCGTGTTAATCTGTATTTTTGAGTTAAGCCTTCCGCAGTCAGCATATACTTAATAGTATCCGTCTTCACATTGCTGACCTTGACGTATCCCTTGTTAACCAGTCTCTTTAAGTAGGCATTAACAAGGCCTATTGATACCCTTAGGCTTCTGGATAGTTCCGTTTGGGTGATCCGACCATCCTTTTCTATATGGTCCAGAATACCGTGTTCAATTGAAATTTTTTTGTCTTCTGTCATTTTTGATTTTCCGTGGTTTTATATTTGTTTGTTGTTTTAGGCGTGCTACCGCCAGGGTAGGGTTAAAGAATATTCTGGTTTTATAAACGTTTTTCAAAACTGTCAAGACATTTTCAAGGTGTGAAAGTCGTTGAAATATAAGGTGTTTTTGTGTGTTCAGAAGATTTTTGACAGTCTATTTAGGCCTTAAATCTTGCTAAATAAAAGTCTACCGTCTTATTGAGTCCGGAATCAAAGTTTTCATCTGCTTTCCATCCAAGCTCTTTTTCTATCTTTGTGGAGTTTATTGCATACCTAAGATCATGACCGGGGCGATCCTTAACAAAAGTTATAAGCTCTTTATACGATTTGCCGTCTTTACGCGGCCTTTTTTCATCCAGGATCCCACAGAGTTTATTGACAAGGGTAATGTTCTTTTGTTCGTTGTTAGAGCCAATGTTATAAGTTTCTCCGTTCCTGCCTTTATGATACACAGCGTCTACCCCCTTACCATGGTCAAGAACGTATAACCAATCCCTGATGTTCTCCCCTTTGCCATAAACAGGTATGGATTTTAAATTAAGGGCTGTGCTTATCACTGTAGGGATCAATTTTTCATCGTGCTG
This sequence comes from Pseudomonadota bacterium, assembly GCA_026390535.1. GTDB lineage: Bacteria > Bdellovibrionota > JAFGOL01 > JAFGOL01 > JAFGOL01 > JAPLFT01. Next base: position 343 of record JAPLFT010000163.1, on the reverse strand, counting down.
TTTGGGACCATAGTTATTGGAACAGTTCGTTATCACTGTGTTCATTCCATAGGTGTGATGATAGGCACGGACTATAAAGTCACTCGATGCCTTTGAAGCACTGTAAGGGGAGTTGGGAGCGTATGGTGTTGTCTCTTTAAATGACCCTGTATCTCCCAGTGTTCCATAAACCTCATCTGTAGATACATGATGAAACCTACAATTTTCATATCAAGTCCTGAATTTAAAAGGTTCAGACATCCAGTGATTTTTTGCTATATTGATCAACACAAAGGTCCCCTTTATATTCGTATCAATAAAAAGCTCGGGGCCTGTTATGGAATTATCAACATGGGATTCTGCG
>JAPLFT010000206.1 GCA_026390535.1 Pseudomonadota bacterium | reverse complement strand
TTTTCTTTTCCAATTCAGTTATCAGGCTTGGATGATCCTTTAAGTATGACATCGTGTTTTCTCTTCCCTGACCTATCTTTTCGCCGTTATAAGCAAACCATGATCCGCTCTTGTCTATAAGGTTAGCATTAACACCAACATCTACAAGTTCACCAAGCTTGGATATGCCCTGGCCAAAAATAACGTCGAATTCCACTTCTTTAAAAGGTGCCGCTAATTTATTTTTAACTATTTTTACTTTTGTTCTGCTACCGATGACATTTTCTCCATCTTTTATAGCGGCTATTCTTCTTATATCCAATCTTACTGATGAGTAGAATTTTAATGCATTTCCGCCGGTTGTTGTTTCCGGATTTCCAAACATGATACCTATCTTCATTCTTATCTGGTTAATGAACACTACTATACATTTAGAACGGCTGATGCTTGCTGTAAGTTTTCTTAGAGCCTGAGACATAAGTCTTGCCTGAAGCCCCATATGGGAATCTCCCATATCTCCCTCAATTTCCGCCTTAGGCACAAGAGCGGCAACGGAGTCCACAACCAATATATCAACAGCACCTGAACGTACCAGGGTGTCTGTTATTTCCAGAGCCTGTTCTCCACTATCCGGTTGGGATATAAGAACATTTTCCGTATCTACGCCAAGTTTTTTTGCATATATAACATCAAGGGCATGTTCAGCATCCACAAACGCGGCAACTCCGCCTCTTTTCTGTGTTTCAGCAACCATATGAAGGGCTAATGTCGTTTTTCCTGAAGCCTCCGGACCATATATTTCCACGACTCTGCCTCTTGGAACACCACCTACGCCCAAGGCGATATCCAGACTCAGAGAACCCGTTGATATAACTTCAACAGCCCTATCTACCGGATCTTCATCTCCCAGTCTCATAATTGAACCTTTTCCAAATTGTTTCTCTATGGTTGAAACAGCCAGATCCAGAGCCCTTTTCTTATCCTGCGGTGTTGTTAATGTAGATGTTAATGACATGTGATACCCCCTATATTTATCTTTTTTTAATTACTCTATAGTAAAAAATACCCCGCGGCATTCAAAATAATAGCTACATATATACCTGCCCCTATATCATCAACCATAATACCAAAGCCTCCGGGCAGGCTTTGAAACTTATTTATAGGGTATGGTTTCCATATATCAAAGATCCTGAAAAGTATAAAGCCTGCAATACCCCAATAAATTCCAGTACTTACGCCTATCATAGACACAAAAAAACCGCAGGCCTCATCTATTACTATATGAGGGCTGTCGTGCTTTTTGAATATGTGTTTTTCAGCAAAGTCAGCCGTGTATATGCCTATAGCGGAAAGCAATATAATAGTAAGGACATAAAATCTTATATCCATATGCCTAAGGAACAATACCCATAATACGAAAGCCCCCAGGGCTCCCCATGTTCCCGGAGCAGCCGGCAAAAAACCAAGCCAAAAAAAAGTTGAGAAGGTTTTGGAAAAAAACTTATTCATACAAGCTCCCGGTGCAAATTTTGTTCCTAATCTAATATCACATAAATGGGATAAATGGTGTTAAAAATCTTCCGGGATGTATGAAAAACTTAGATTTGTTTCTCCGATTTTTATTACATCTGTCTCTTTGAATGTTGCCATTTGAATTCTTAAGTCATTAATAAATGTACCATTTTGACTTCCAAGGTCTTTGATCTTGAACACGCCGTTTCCATATACGGAGATTTCAGCATGTTCCCTGGAGGCGCTCGTATCCGGCAACCACAGATCTTTTGTTTTTCCTATTATTATACTTTTTCTATAGAAACGGAATTTTCCCCCTTCCAACGGTCCGTTCATTATATGAACCTGGAACATATAACCGCTTATGACTTCAGGCATAGTTTCTTCTTCTTCCTTCTTGCTCTTCTTATTATCAAAAACAACTTCTGCAGCCTCTAAAAATAACCGCCCGTTCTTAGAATCCACGTCAAAGGGCGAATCCATTTTTATAGCAGGCTGAAAAATTATTTTTTCATCAAGTATCTTTGCGAGTTTTTTAAAATCATACGTTTGTTTTGAATATTTAGACGAGATTTTTCCGACAAATGTCATGGCATCAGCCACATTGTCCGTTATTACATGTACCATTAAGAGAGTCATACCAATTTTTATTCTGTCATTATTAACGAGGAGTGATTTTTTTATTCTCTTATTGTTAACCAAAGTTCCGTTACTGCTTCCCATATCCTGAATGACCAATTCCCCTGCGACCACAAGAATTGCCGCATGAAGTTTTGATATTTCCGGGTCGTTTAAGAATATGGTTTTTTTTCTTTCTATACTTGAGGGAATCGCGCCGACCGGTGTGCGTCTTATCTCATAACGTACCCCTTCTTCCATCTCGAAGATGGTCCCGACATCATTGCCTTCAATGATCTTAAGATTGAATTTTTTAGCCATTACAGATTGAGATTATACCAATATATGCAAACACTACACAACTAATTCTTCTACCGATTTATATTCAAAGGCACACTACTGAGTAATTCACATTTAAATCTTCTTTATAAGTTATAGTTTAAACACCAGCGAGAATTACGTATGAAGAAACCGGTATGGCATGTATTTTAGGGGTTAGACGGTCTCTCGTCAGAAGGAACGGCTAACCCCATTAAATACGCCATACTGGTAATGAATAGTAATTCGAGCGTCGGTTATACATTCAATATAACTTACAAAGAAGATTTAAATGTGAATTACTCAGTACTATGCCACTGCTTTTAAAGGTTTTCTTGGATGCCTGTACGAATCAAGATGTTCAACCTTCTTTGCCGGAAGCAATGCCGCCTGTATCGCTTCTTCGACTTTTCCGACAAAAACAAAATTCAGTTTTTTCCTGTATTCCTTAGGTATGTTAATCAATTCTTTTTTATTTTCGGCAGGAACTATTATAGTTTTTATGCATGCACGCATGGCGGCAAGTGCTTTTTCTTTCAATCCGCCTATCTGAAGAACTTTACCTGTAAGACTTATCTCTCCGGTCATCGCTATATCTCTGGATACCGGTCTGCCTGTTATATAGGATATTATTGCCGTCGCTATTGTAACACCTGCTGATGGACCGTCTTTTGGGATGGCTCCCTGTGGGAAATGAACATGTATCTCGTGGTTCTGAAAATAATCTTCATCTATTCCATAATGAGCGGCCATAGTTTTAACATAGCTCAATGCCGTCATTGCGGATTCCTTCATTACTTCACCAAGATTTCCCGTAAGTTTTAGACCACTGCCCTTTGATGAAGCTACTTCTACCATTAATATTTCTCCGCCGAATTGTGTCCATGCCAAACCGGTACATACTCCTATTTCATCCTTTTGGTTTTTTTCTTCCTGTTTAAAAGGAGGACATCCTAAATGTTTTTCTATCATACCGGAGCTTATGCTCTTTGATATAGTCTTCCCGTCGGCTATTATCTTAGCGATCTTTCTGAACACCTTACCTATATTTCTTTCAAGATTCCTGACACCGGCTTCTCTTGTGTATTCGGTTATTATTTTAAGAATTACCTTATCACTGAATTTAAGATTAACATTCTCCAGTCCGTTCTCTTTTTTCTGCTTTGGTACAAGATGTATCTGTGCAATCTTTATTTTTTCCTCTGCCGTATAACCGGCAAGCTGTATTATTTCCATCCTATCCTTAAGTGCCGGAGGGATTGTGTCCATAAAATTTGCAGTAGCAATAAACAGCACATTGGAAAGATCATAAGGAACATTTAAATAATGATCCCTGAAAGAGAAATTTTGCTCAGGATCCAGGACTTCCAAAAGTGCGGAACTCGGATCCCCCTTAAAATCAGCACCCAGTTTATCTATTTCATCAAGGACAAAAACAGGATTACATGTTCCTGCCAGTTTTAATCCCTGAATAATTTTTCCCGGCATGGCACCAACGTAAGTACGCCTGTGTCCTCTGATCTCTGCTTCATCCTTTACTCCGCCAAGAGAAATTCTTACGAACTGCCTTCCCAATGCCCGTGCTATTGATTTACCCAGAGATGTTTTTCCTACTCCCGGTGCGCCAATAAAGCACAAGATCGGACCCTTTATCTTCTTATTAAGTTTGCCTACGGCAAGATACTCCACTATTCTTTCTTTTACTTCCTCAAGGTCATAATGATCTTCATCTAATATCTGCTTTGCTCTCTTCAGGTTCATATTGTCTTCTGTCTTTTTGCTCCATGGAACATCCACTACCCAATCAAGATATGTTCTCAACACTGCTGATTCGCTTGAATCGGGGTGCATTCTTTCCAGCCTTTCTAATTGTTTCATTGCTTCTTCTTTGACTTCATTCGGCATTTCTATTTCCATCAGACGTTGTCTAAGATCTGAGGTATCATCCATCTTTGAGTCAAACTCGCCCAATTCACTCTTAATTGCCTTCATCTGTTCTTTTAAATAATATTCCTTCTGTGATTTGGTTATTTCATCCTTTGCAAGGTTGTTTATTTTCACCTGAATATTCAGTATTTCCACTTCCCTTAGAACATAATCATTTACTTTATAGAGTCTCTTAACCGGATCCGCTATTTCCAGAACTTCCTGAGCTTCTATTATTTTTAATCCCATGTTGGCCGCTATTATATCCGCGAATTTTCCGGGATCCTTTATCTCTTCAAGGACAAGGATAAGATCAGGAGAAAGCATTTTTCCCATTGATATAAGTTTTTCCAATTGTTCTTTTACATTTCTCATCAGTGCATCAAGTTCCATTGCATTTATTTCCGATTTTCCCTCTTCAATAGGGGTAACGGAAACCTTGTAATAAGGTTCCTTTTGTTCGAAGGAGGTAATCCTGCCCTTATTAACACCCTGTATAAGAATTTTTACTCTGCCGTCGGCAAGTTTTTTCATTCTTACTATAGTGGCAATTGTACCAACATCATATATCCTGTCCGGGGCCGGGAATTCGTCGGTTATTTCTTTTTGTGCCGCTAAAAAGATCATTCTGTTACCGGAGATAGCATCTTCGACCGCTTTTATAGAACTTTCTCTACCTACAAAGAGCGGTAGTATCATATAAGGGAAAACCACTACGTCTCTTACCGGTAGCATTGGCATTAAAGATGTATCACTCATAGTACCCTCCAAGGTATATCCTGATGTTTATACTTTTCGGAATAAAACGGAAAAAAATTAATGAATTTTATGCAGGCGTGGGAACGTTAGCCCACAAGGGTAGCAGACAACCTATAATTGACTTTTACGAACTATTAAGCCGGTCTTCTCTGTTCCAGCTCCATGTCTTCCATGCAGTCTATACATAAAGAAGAAAATGGCTGAACTTTTAATCTTTCAACCGGAATTTCTTCCCCACAGTTTTCACAATGACCAAATTCACCTTGTTCGATTCTTGCAAAGGCTCTTTCAATTTCTAAGAGACATTTTCTGTCTCTTGAGTTGATCGTACAGTTGAGATACTGCCTTATTTCCTCGGCGGCATAATCTCCTTCGTCAGACGGTTTGTTGTTGTTGTCGGTGATCTCTTTGAAAACTGAATTGGAATTGTTAAGGAGCTCTTCTTTTCTACGCAGCAACAGCGACTTAAAATACTCTAAGTGCTTATTAGTCATCACCCCACCCCCATTGACTAATAGAACATGAACTAAAAATTAATTTAATCTCTTTAAATCATTTTTTCAAGTCTAAAATGTTATTCCTTCAAAACTATTTTTCCCCTTTCAACTCCCAACACAAAAAGTTCTTTTTCTGTTTCTCCGTCATTACTAAAAGATATTTTACCGGTAGCTCCTATAAATGTTCCACTTCCCGATATGCTGTTCTTCAGGGAATCTCTTGTCTCACTTCCTTTTTTTATGGTGTTTATAAGAATATTCGCTCCGTCATATGCCTGCGCCTCAAGAACTCCGGGTACAGAATTAAAAACATTTTTAAAATTCCTTATAAACGTTTTACCCTCTTCAAACTTAGGGTTACCGGAAAATCCATCAACAAACAGGGCTCCCTCTACGTTCTCTCCACCTCTGGATACAAGTTGAGGACTGTTCCATGTGTTTGGCCCAAGAAGTACAACATCCCTTGCATCATAATATGGAAGATACGGTGCAATCTGTGCGGCGGTTTTTGCATCATCCGGAATAAAAATTGCATCAAATGATAATATAGGAGGAAGGCTTACTTCCTTATCTTTTTTCTTCTTAGACATTGAATTTGCGGTATCTTCTTCCATCTTCTTTTTGATCTCGTTGTATTCGGTTTTTCTTACCCATGTATAGTAACTTCCAAGGAGT
>JAPLFT010000053.1 GCA_026390535.1 Pseudomonadota bacterium | reverse complement strand
TTTTTACCTGTCTTGAATCATATTCAACATCAGTGATCTGCACCCTGTCGTCTATATTTTTCGACCAGACAATTTTCAGTCTTGATAATAAATCGGTAAGTTTCATAAAAACCTCTTAATCATTGGAGATCAATGTCCCGATATTAAAGTTATCAGGGTTCGCTATTGATATCGTAAGATTATTATCCCTGGCGATAGCGATTGAATCTCTACAGATGATCTTTCCACCCCTGTTCGCAATATCATATAATGTGTCATATGTGATCTTGTCGTACTTAACTACGTGCTGGCTGACCTTTGGATCATCATTAAATATTGCCCCGACATCCTTGAACAGCACACAGGCATCTGCCTTTAATGCCGCAGCTATAGCAACTGCCGTAACATCCGAGCCACCACGTCCAAGAGTAGTAACCTCGCCGTTGTCCGTCATCCCCTGATATCCGGGTATAACCGGAACAATATCCTCATCCAAAAGTGTCTGAATACGTTCGGGATTTACGTTCTTTACCTTTGCACTAAAATGATTATCATCGGTATTTATACCCAGTGTTGTAAAATTAAGTGATTTTGCTTTTATTCCCATCTTAAGAAGTACCATACTGAGCAGTGCCGCGGATTTAACTTCTGCCGTAAAAAGAAGATGGTCCAGTTCTCTCTTATATCCGCAACCGTCTATATCTGCCGCGATTTCTATCAATTTATCCGTTTCATCCGCCATGGCAGAAACTACAACTACGACCTTCTTGCCACTTTTGATGCAATCCTCTACTCTTTGAGCGGCAATCCGCAATTTTTCTATATTAGATATTGTCTTACCGCCAAATTTAAGAACAAAGATGGACATTAAATCTGATCTCCCTTATCCGGCTATACCTTTCAATCTGTTCACACCTTCAAATATCTTTTCCATTGGGGATGTTGTTGATATCCTGAAGAACCCTTCGCCGTTCTTTCCAAATCCACGGCCCGGCATCAATAGAACTTTTTTATCTTTCCACACCCTGGTTATAAACTCTTCTGAATTATCATATCCCTTGGGAAGTGGAGACCATACAAAAAAAGCTGCTTTGGTATCGTATGGTTTAAAACCGATCTCCCTCATAAGTTTTAATGTTTTTATCATTTTGTCTTCGTATTTTTTTGCGACTTCCTCTATATAGGATGTCATCTTTAATGCAAGTGCAGCGGAATATTGAATGGGGACGAATTGTCCGACGTCAGTTACTGATTTTATTTTTCTCACCTGAGCTATAACGTCCTTGTTTCCGACCATATATGCCATTCTCCATCCTACCATATCGAAGGTCTTGGAAAGAGAGCCAATCTCTACACAATAATCTTTTGCTCCATCTACTTCAAGTAAAGTGGAGTGCTTAAAAAATGAAATATCCCTATATACAGCGTCGTAACAAATAACGACTTTGTTGTCACGACCAAAATCAGAGAATGTCTTAAAATCATCCAATGTACAAACAGCCCCGGTGGGGTTGTGAGGATAATTCACGTACATGAGTTTGGTCTTTGGCTTTACTATGTTATCAAGGTCCTGCCTTGTGGGAACAAAGTTGGTTTTCCCGTTAATCGGAAGCATCGTAAGCTCAGCACCGGCAAGAAGTGCACAATTCATATATGCAGGAAAAGACGGATCGGGTATTATCACGCTATCGCCATCGTTAACGCATGCCTGTGCAATAGCGAACAGTCCGTCCTTACCACCCATAAGGACCTGAATTTCTGTCTCAGGGTCGAGAATAACGTTATATCTGTCCTTATAGAAATACGCGACCTCTTCTCTTAAGGTTTTTAATCCTTTTTCCACTGTGTATATGTGATTTTCCGGATATTTAAGACGAAGCGTAAGTTCGGACAAAACCTCTCTTGGTGGAAGTCCCTGGGAAAGTCCACGGCTTAGATCTATAAGTTCCGGATCTCCATTCCTTAGGACATCCAATTTTCTGAAGATAAGTTCCTCTATTTTGGAAACTCTTTGACTGAATGTGTACTTCACTTTAGACTCTCCTTTATGGTCCTGCCCAATATACTAGGAAAAGAGTTCGATTGCATCAATAAAATCATAGCCGCCCTGCCCTCTGGAGGCCGCATTGGGGATGACTGTGCGGTCATCAGGTGTGAAAATAAAAGCATGCTCGTTTCCGTAGATACCTTTGTGGAAGACGTCCATTTTAGTCTGAAATATTTTAAGTTGGATGAGGTAGGCCAAAGATGTTGCGAAGCATCACTATCCGATATAGCCGCTATGGGCGGAAAAGCCCTTTATGCCACTTTCTCCATTTCTGTACCAGATCATAAAATGATAGATGCTGTGGCAATGGGAGTTAAAAGGTCACTTGTTCGTCACAAGGTAAAAATAATTGGAGGAGATACTACCTTTAGTAAGTCCATAATACTGAGTTTTACCGTAATAGGGATACCCTCAAAAACAGTAAAAGGAGAAAAGCCTATTTATAGGTCTGGTGCTAAACCTGGTGACAGCGTCTATACAAGCTCATATACAGGATTATCGGAGGGCGGACTTTACGCGCTGAAAAACAGGATAAAGGGCTTTAATCTACTAAAGTTAAAACACAAAAAACCACTGGCGCGTCTGGATATTGCATCAAAGATATCAAAATACGCAAATTCAATGATAGATATCAGCGACGGATTAGTAAGTGAACTTTATCATCTGGCATACGCAAGCAACGTTTCCATTGTTATAGACAAGATCCCCGTACATTCCGAACTCAAAAAGCTAGGTATCGCCTCAAAGATAGATCCAAAGATAATGGCTTTTTACGGTGGAGAAGATTTTGAACTTCTTTACACCACTTCCAAAAAGTCTGCACAAAAAACAATAGGTCTCTGTTTGGGTAAGGTAATAAAGAAAAATGGAAATAATTGTGTTTATTTTAAGGATGCTAAGGGCAAATTGGCGTCATTACCTCCAGGCATTGGTTTCAAGCATTTTAAATAATTTGGTGTTTTGTTTATTTTTACATTTTTTCTTGACTTTTAGTTTAAAAATGCAGTAAAAGCTCCTTCTTGGTAATAGTTTCCTTGGAGGCAACGT
>JAPLFT010000194.1 GCA_026390535.1 Pseudomonadota bacterium | reverse complement strand
GAGGAATTATAGACGCTGTATTGGGCAGGATATTGAACCAGTGGGACTATTCCTTGCTTGATGAAGAACTGAGGCTTGAGCTCCTTGCGTATTCATATCACGGCATATTAAAGAACAAACCGTTTTTCGACGGGAATGAAAAGGTCGCCCGCCTGTTTGTAAATTATCTTGCGCTAAAACAGGACCTGCCGCTTTTTACGATAGCTCCTTCCAAAAAAGATGAAAAAAATTATAGAAAATATATAAAGGAACTGAAACTGGCAGATGCCGGCGACTTAATACCTATTAAAGAAAGGATAAGAACTGTTCTTTATATAAGTGCAGACGGGATTTCAACCATCAAGCTGGGACCATCCGCTTCCGTTACCGACTAGGAATTGTTACGACTAAAAAGGAGATCGTATATTATGAAGAAAGCAGAGTGGCTTGAAAAATATAAGAAAACTCTTGAAAAGTTTCCCGAGAGAAAAAAAGAATTCCTTACAGGCTCTGCAACCTCTGTGAATGCGCTTTATACTCCCGAGGATATTGGGAACAAAATAGACGACCTTTACTCCGATAAAATAGGCTTTCCGGGAGAATTCCCTTATACAAGGGGCGTGCAGAGTACAATGTACAGAGGACGATTCTGGACTATGCGTCAATACGCAGGGTTTGGAGACGCTGAGGAATCTAATAAGAGATATCACTATCTTTTAAATTCGGGACAGACCGGTCTTTCTATTGCGTTTGATCTACCGACTCAGATCGGTTACGACTCGGATGATCCTGTGTGCAAGGGAGAGGTTGGCAAGGTCGGTGTTGCCATAGACAGTTTAAAGGATATGGAGATACTTTTTAAAGGTATTCCGGTCGACAAGGTTTCTACCTCGATGACTATCAACGCACCTGCCGCGGTGTTGCTTGCGATGTATATAGTTAATGCGGAAAAGCAGGGAATAAACAGAAAAGAACTCACAGGAACAATACAGAATGACATATTAAAGGAATATATCGCCAGAGGAACATACATATATCCTCCGGCACCTTCCATGAGGCTGATAACGGATATCTTTGAATTCTGCTCAAAGGAAGTTCCAAAATGGAACACCATAAGCATCTCGGGATATCACATAAGAGAAGCCGGCTCATCCGCCGCACAGGAAGTAGGATTTACTCTTGCCGACGGTGTAGCATATGTTGATGCGGCAATTAAAGTTGGTCTTGGAGTAGATGATTTTGCACCACGCCTTTCTTTCTTCTTTAATTCACACAATGATCTATTGGAAGAAGTCGCAAAGTTCAGGGCGGCAAGAAGAATATGGGCGAACATAATGAAAAATAGGTTTAAGTCAAAAGACCCCAAATCCATGAGGACTCAGCAGATAATAGCCGAAGAATCAGGGATAACGAACACTGTAGATCCACTGGCAGGTTCTTATTATGTTGAAGCGCTCACTGACCAAATAGAGAAAGTGGCCATGGAATATATACAAAAGATAGACGATATGGGTGGAGTAGTAAAGGCCATAGAGAGAGGATATATACAAAAAGAGATACAGGATTCATCATACAAATATCAACAGAGCATAGAGAAGAAAGAAAGAATAGTGGTCGGTGTTAATAAATATACTATGGAAGAAAAAACCAAGGGAGAGCTTTTAAGGGTAAATCCCGCCGTAGAAGCAAAACAGGTGGAAAAACTCAGAAGTGTTAAAGCATCAAGATCAAATAAGGATGTTGAACTCAGACTTGCAAAGATAAGAGAAGCTGCAAAGGGAAACGAAAATCTTATGCCGCCAATCATTGACGCTGTAAGAGATTATGCTACTATAGGTGAGATCTGCGGTGTGATGAGAGAGGTCTTTGGAGAATACAAGGAAAGGATAGTTATATAGCCGGAGGAAAAAAATGAAGGCAAAAATAAGGGTGTTGATAGCAAAACCTGGACTTGACGGTCACGACAGAGGCGCAAAGGTCGTCGCACGTGCACTGAGGGATGCGGGGTATGAGGTTATATACACCGGACTCAGAAGAACGCCTCAGGAGATCGCAAGGATGGCTCTTGAAGAGGATGTCGACGTTGTTGGATTAAGCCTTCTTAGCGGTGCTCATAATGAACTTTTTCCGGCGGTAATAGCGGAGCTTAAAAAAACCGGACTTAAAGACGTCGTTGTATTTGGCGGGGGAGTAATTCCGGAGGAAGATATTCCATTCCTGAAGAAGAACGGACTCGGTGCGATATTTACCCCGGGAACTCCTTTGCAGACGATTATTGATTTTATAGCAAATAATGTGAAACCCAGGTAAAATGACGGCATGAAAAGCCTTGCCGAACAAGTCCTTAAATCCGATTTACACTCTATATCCAGAGCATTAAGCACAGTTGAAAATAGAAAAGAAGGTTATCTTGACCTATTGGATGACCTGTATAAAAAGGGAAAACCATCCAGGGTCATAGGTGTCACCGGTGCTCCAGGAGTTGGAAAAAGTACCCTCGTAGATGTATATATCAATGAGCTTGTTGCCAGAAAGAAAAAGGTCGCCGTAATTGCGGTAGATCCGAGTTCTCCTTTTTCCGGCGGTGCTATTTTAGGCGACAGGATACGGATGAAGAGTAACTATGATAATGTTTTTATAAGAAGTGTTGCTACGCGCGGGGCAATAGGCGGGGTCAGTGATTCAGTTTTTAATATGATAGTGATATTCAGAGCGGCGGGTTATGAATACATAATAATAGAGACTGTAGGTGTTGGGCAAAACGAGATAAGTATTTCCAGACTCAGCGATATCACTCTTTTAATTATGAGTCCCGGTTCCGGAGACGATATACAGATGATGAAGGCAGGGATCATGGAGACCGGAGATATTTTTGTCATAAACAAGAGTGATTATCCCGGGGCCGACGAATTTGAAACGTTTTTGAGATCAAGCTTTACGGATATAAACAACAAGATAATCAAAACTTCGGCAAAAAATGGTCAGGGTGTAAAAGAACTGGTAACCCTTGTTGACTCAATATACGAAGCTGAAAATGACAAGATTAAAAAGAAAGGCAAAGCCATACTTAAAGAAGGATTAAAATACCTTTTGCTTCATGAAATGTCGCAAAAAGTTGACGAAGTTATAAATCATGCAAGCCTGAGTCTGGACGATATAATAAATGGATCAAAGAGTCCATATTCGGAGATGAAGAGATTGCTTAAAGGAGGATTTTTGAAATGGTAAAAAAGATCGATCATATAGGGATTGCGGTTAACAGCATAGAGGAACAACTGCCCTTTTACAGCGATATAATGGGACTCAAGGTTGAGAAGATAGAGACCGTGCAATCC
>JAPLFT010000051.1 GCA_026390535.1 Pseudomonadota bacterium | reverse complement strand
AAAACATACCGGAGACTGTGACCATGAGAAGAATGGAATGGATTCCTGTCTTCTTATAACACCTAAGATCATAGTGCTTCACATGACTGACCTGGAGAATCTGGAAAAGAGTTTTGAATATATGAAAGAACCGGTGCTGAGAGAGGAGAGGGAAAAACTCATAAGCAGGAGTTATGACAGGCTCAATGTTTCGGTCCATTATCTTATAGACAGGGATGGTACTATCTATTCGCTGATGCCTGATAACTATATGGGGCGTCACGCCATGGGCGTTAATCATCTTGCGATAGGTATTGAGAATGTAGGGATGAATGAAAAAGGGCCCACAAGGGAACAGATCGATTCAAATGTAAAACTGATAAGATACCTGATGCAAAAATATAACATAGATACCAAGAACATATACAGTCATTCTGAGACAGGCCATCTAAGAGAAAAGGGCAGTCCCTATTTTGTTGAAAAAGACGAAAATTACTTCGCACAAAAGAATTGTGGCGAAAAAGTTATAAAGGATGTAAAGAAGAGGCTAAAGTCCATATGAAAAACGAACATAAGATATATTTATTAACGATAGCCAGAAAAAGTATTGCCGATAACCTGGGCATAAAATGGAATGGCTATAAGAAAAACAATGAATTGTTGGTTATAAAGATACCAAAGGCAGAAGTACATGAGGTCAAGGGGACATTCGTTACACTCACAATAGAGGGAAATCTTAGGGGGTGTATAGGCCAGATAATACCTGATGACCCTATTGATGTGACGATAAGGGATAACGCAATAAGCGCGGCTATTCACGATCCGAGATTCCCCGCTCTTACGGTTGATGAATTTTATAGGACAGAAATTGAAATAAGCATACTATCAAAACCAATTCAACTTAAGTATAGGGGCTCAGATGATTTGTTGGGAAAAATAGAGCAGGGTAAACATGGAGTTATTATTCGCAGTGAAGGCCACTCGGCTACATTTTTGCCTCAGGTGTGGGAAGAAATAGGAACGAAAAAAGAATTTCTGACGCATCTATGCATGAAGGCAAGGCTTTTCCCTGATGAATGGAGAAGCGGAAAACTTGAGGTATTTGTATATAGCGTAGAGCATTTTGATGAAAAGGAATTAGATCTGGATATATGAAAAAGAAAAAAATCCTTTTAATCCTTACCGGTGGAACATTTGGAATGAGAGAAGGAATTCCTTCTTACGCTTTAAAGCCCGGTGCAATAGATGGAAAATATATTCTAGATGCTGTTCCTGAAGTCAGAGAACTTGCAGATATAGAATGGATCTCTATCTATAATTTAGATAGTTCCGATATATCTTGTGAACATTGGGAGAATATAAGCAGAACGATACAGGATAATTATTCATCATACGACGGTTTTGTTGTTATACATGGAACGGATACGATGTCATATTCTGCGACAGCAACCAGTTTTATAATGAAAGATACAGAAAAACCGGTTGTTTTTACCGGGTCTCAAAGATCACTTGCAAAGATACGAACAGACGCACGTGAAAATTTTATTAACGCTATGGAATATGCTACACATGATATTCCGGAGGTAACGCTTTCTTTTGGCA
>JAPLFT010000253.1 GCA_026390535.1 Pseudomonadota bacterium | reverse complement strand
ATAAAAAGTTTCCGAATATGAGGGCTATTAGAATAGGTGTGTGTACCATGCCACCTAACGTAAAACCATATCTTGGAGAAAATCTCATCCTGGAAACTGATCCAGATAAAATGGATTTTTTTATATTTACAGAGAAAGCTTATGCCTGTCACCCGTATGATTATTTCAGGAATGCTCCACTGGTTGTTGAAACCAAAAGATCTAATATAAGACTTGGTGGGGTACTGGATGTAAGAAGATCAAAGGATCGCTTATTACCTAAGAAATATATTAATCGTAACTATAATGTTGATCTGAGAATCAGAACGTTAATAACTAATAATCCCAACCTTGATTATGATGTCAGTACCTGGACGATCTTGGATAAACGTCTTTTGATCCCTATGGTGGATTTTACTTTATCTGACGCTCTGTATAGTGAAAAACTTGGATTCTTTCCTATAATTTATCATAATTCTTTCATGTTGGATATGAATACTGCTCTATCCGTAAATAGGGCTGGCTCTTATAAAATATCTATTTCAGCAGATAATGGCGCCAGAGTAACACTTGACGGTAAGGTAATATCCGAAATACAGGTAAAAGAACAGTTCGACCGGGCTCGTCGTCTTTATGAGACAAAAGAAGTAGAGGTATATCTTGCTAAGGGTAACCACCATCTGAACATCATATACAGCCATATTCCGGAAGCGCTGGTAAAGATTATTGCCAAGTACAAAAGGACGGATCAGAATAAATATTTTATGATAGGCGAGGATTCAAAGGACGTTAAATTCATTCCTTATTCAAGGGTATTAAAAGAGTCTCGGAACTTTTCTTATAATTGATGATTTCTTGTATCTTGGATAGTTCCGATTTTTTTAATGCTTCGATGTCTCTTGGTGAATAAAGGTCCTGCATAAGGTCCAGTTTTATTTTGAAAAGATCGTAGAACATCTTGATAGAATCTTTTACTATATTTATTTTTGAACCCGGCTTTGCAAACCACAATATTTCTACTTCCTTTATGTCTTTTTTGAGGATGGTGGCTATTAACAATAGCTCTATCTCAAAGGAATATCCATACTGCCTTTGAAGGGCAATAAAGTATTCTTTCAGGTCCTTACTGAATATCTTGAATCCACACTGAGTATCGTCGAATGTTCGTAACAAAATGATGTTTCTGATCCCTTTGTAGGTGGAACGGGCTAGTTTTCTGATCATTTTGATAAATGGACCTGTTTTGGTGTTATCATCTTCCTGAATATTTCTTTTACCTATCAACATACCCTTATAATTGTTCTTTAAGAATATCTTGAAATTATCTAATTCATTTATAGGGGTAGCACCATCTGCGTCTGTGAACAGTATATAATCTCCGTTAGAAAATGCTGTACCCGTCTTAATAGCAAAACCCTTCCCCATGTTTTTGTTTAATGAGATTATTCTTATAAAATTATGTTTTTTTAAATACGGCACGATACTTTCAAATGTGTTATCCGTAGATCCGTCATTTATTACCAAGACCTCGTATGCAAAATCAGAAGTCGTTTGGATATAATTACAAATAGAATCCAGGTAAGACGGTAATCTTAAACTTTCATTGAAGGCAGGAATAACTATACTGATTTTTGGGACACTCATAGTTAAAAACTCATAAAAAGTATCCTATTTATCCAGCATTAATCAAGATGTTTTATCAACGCGGACGACGCGCAGGCAAATCCTTACTTAATTATTTCTTGCCATGATTTAATTTAGTACCTATAGTTTTTATGAACATGAGAATTAAATCGCATCCTGTATTGGATTTTACACATAAAAAACAGGTATCTTTTCTCTTCAATGGAAAGGAGCTCTACGGCTTTTTAGGCGAGCCGATCATATCCGCATTAAGGGCTAATGGGGTTTTAAAGACCAGGTTTAGCCCAAAGCACCATAGACCTCTTGGACCGTTCTGTATGCAGGGACGTTGCGGTAACTGCATGATGACAGTTAACAACAACCCGAACACTATGGTTTGTATTACTCCTTTAGAAGAAAAAATGGATGTAAGGTATCAGGGCTCAGACCTTGATGTGGAAGTATTTAAAAAACTTCCTCGCAAGGGTATGTCTGCAGAACTTTATAATCAGCTAAAAGATCAGGAACATCCTGAATGTGATGTTGCCATTATAGGAGCCGGTCCTGCTGGGTTGGAGGCTGCACTAACGTGTTATGAGGCTGGTGTTAAAAGTATCTTTCTACTGGATGATAAGCAGTACATAGGTGGGCAGCTAACGCTTCAAACTCATACCTTTTTTGGTAATGAAGAACTTGGGGCATCAAAGAGAGGATTTAAGATCGCCCAGGAATTATCTGAAAAAATATCCAAAACAAATATAAACGTAAGATTAAATTCCACAGTTGTTGGAATGTATCCGGGAAATATCCTGGCGTTTAGAGATGAGGATAAACTTAATTTTTTAATAGCTAAAAAAATAATTGTCTGCACAGGGGCCATGGAGAAAAACCTTCCGTTCGAAGGGAATTATCTTCCCGGCATCATGGGTGCAGGTGGTGCACAGACCTTTATGAACCTCTACGGTGTTAAACCGGGTAACAAAGTCCTGGTCGTAGGTGGTGGGAACATAGGCGTAATAG
>JAPLFT010000252.1 GCA_026390535.1 Pseudomonadota bacterium | reverse complement strand
ACCTTGAAAAACTCTATGAATTCATAAAAATTACTCCTATCACAGTTAAGAGCGGAAAATTCAAAGACATAGGCAGCTCTTCAAGGAAAATGACGGAAGAGGAAAGGGAATTGTTACAGAAACTCTCTGACAATATGCATGCCCAATTTAAAAAAGCCGTAGCCGATAATAGAAAAATGACCCCGGCTGTAATAAATGAAATAGCCGACGGTCGGGTTTTTTCCGGGCAACAGGCATTTGATCTGGGACTGGTAGATTATATAGGGACTTTTGATGATGCCATAAAATACGCCCAGAAGGTTGCAAATATATCTGCCAACTCCGAGCTTTATTATCCAAAAGAAGATAAACCGAGTTTGAAGGATTTTCTGTCCGGTGTTAAGACATTCGTAAATAAGACATTCATAGAAACGAATAAGAATATTCCTATGGCTATGTGAGGAGTTTTTATGAAGGAAAGGATATGGGCACCGTGGAGAGGAGAATATATAATAGAGGCCAATAGACCCAGAAATAGATGCTTTTTTTGTGAACTCGTCCTTGCAAAACCGTCACCTGAAAATCTTATGGTTTATAACACTGTTAATTCCTTTGTTGTGCTCAATAAGTTTCCTTACAACAACGGGCACCTAATGGTCGTTCCAAAAAAACATGTGGAAACCTTTGATAAACTTTCTGAACTTGAATACAGGGACCTTTCCGATCTTTTGAAATTGTCTTTGAGAGTTATAAATAATGTATATACCCCTCAGGGCTGTAATGTCGGTATGAATCTTGGAAAAGCTGCAGGTGCCGGTATTGACGATCACATACACTATCACATAGTGCCCAGATGGAACGGGGATACCAATTTTATGCCACTATTTACCGATGTTAAGGTGATTTCTGAACACATCACAGCCAGTTATGATAAAATCCTGAAAG
The DNA here is from genome assembly GCA_026390535.1 of Pseudomonadota bacterium. Lineage (GTDB taxonomy): Bacteria > Bdellovibrionota > JAFGOL01 > JAFGOL01 > JAFGOL01 > JAPLFT01. Next base: position 1,380 of record JAPLFT010000252.1, on the reverse strand, counting down.
GTTTTACGGAGGTATCCAAATGAGGACTTTTGGACTAGTGCTCTATTTTATTTTTCTTATTGCCTTGGTTACTTTTGCGGTCTTTTTTGCAAAATACAATGCATATTTTGTAAATGTAGGTTTTTTCGGAATGTATATACCACCGGCTCCTTTATGGGTCGTAGCATTCTTGTCATTCTTTGTGGGATTTGTGACATCTTCGGTTATTCTTTCGTGGAAATTGATAAGGCTATCGTTGTCCAGAAAAAAATATATGAAATCATATGAAAGTATAAAAACTCTTCTTGAGCAGAAAATAAAGGATCTGAAAACCAGCGACGAGGATTAAGTGTTATTCGCTTTTTTATTGTTTTCCTCCCTGATATTTGCAGATACGGAACAGAAATGTGCCGAATTGGACAAGGCCTACATACTGGGCGATTATAAGGATTGTTCTTCCGGTATTGATGAAAATTTGTCCATAAGATGCAAATACCTTAAAGCAATCTGCGAGATGGCAGATTACTCATATGATAAATCCAGGTATGAACTGTCTCTTATAAGTGCCGATGTAAAAGCCGAGAAATTCGATGAGTTTAACGGACTTGCTCTTACGAGTCTTGCAGAGATAGCATTTCTTCAGGGTGATTATAAAAGGGCAAAGACCCTTTCTTTTGCGGTAAACGATGTCCTAATCAAAAAATTACCTTTGTCATATTCATATTTTATCAGCGAATTACTTTTAATAAAATCGTATATTGATTCCAGAAACCTTTCTGAAGCAAACAAAAAAATTAAAATTATGAAAATATCAAAAGTGGATGACATGCTTTTTTCATCACTTGATCCCTGGCAGTGATCGATTATGAATACTGCTCCTCATAAGAACCTGCCTTCCAAAGAACGACAACTGGCGTTGGACATCCTGTATTCGGCTCTAGGCGGCAGAAAACTTGACCGTGTTTTTGAAGATACAGCATCAATATTTGAAAATGATACCAAGACAAGGATGAACCAGGTCTATAATATTGTTTATGGAGTGGCAAGAAGGCATCTTTCTCTTAATGCCTACATAGATTCCAGGGTAAAAGAAAAACTACCGGCCAAGGCTAATATTATCCTTGAAATAGGATTGTATGAACTTGCATTCAATAGATCATCAAAGGATTATGCCGTTATCAGCGACGCGCTTAAACTTGCGGACTTTCTGGATCTTACAAAATACAAATCCGTAATAAACGCTGTACTGCGGAGATTTGCGGATAATCCTGATAATGGGATCAAGGCGCTTTTATCACAAAAGCAGGTTTCCTCTTATGTCTTTGATGAAATGAAAAGGACTTTTGGTGACCATGCTACTAAAATTATGCATGATTTTTTAAATCCGTCGCCGTTATTTTT
>JAPLFT010000358.1 GCA_026390535.1 Pseudomonadota bacterium | reverse complement strand
ATTATATTTGTAGGATACATGATATTTACCTCCTCTCATTAAGTCTATGCAGAGCTTTATCAAAATCGTTCGTTTTTTTCTTTATGTCATCCAGGGTCTTTTCCCTATTATGTTTTTTAAAGAAAGAAATAATTTTTTTTGAATCTATATCCTTAAACGAGTTTTTAAGTATTTTCGATACCGGACTCCCATTGTCCATATCGTTCCAGATTTTGGAGCCACCGGCCATTGCCATTGGACTTATAGCCTCGTACATACCTGCAATACCTTTTTCCTTTATCACATCGAGTATATAAGAAAGCTCTTGTAAACATTCCTGAACAGCTATGTCTTCCGGCACTCCGTTTTCTTTCAGCATGTTGAATGTCTTGACCATAAGAGCGGGAACTCCTCCACAGAGCAGAACTTGTTCCGTGAATAGATCAGAGGTTGCTTCCTCCATAAAGGTTGCATTCATAAGCGGGGCAAGTCCCAGCTTGTTAGCAAGGTCCTTAACTATTTCCACATCTCTTACGGATTCCGTAAAATAAGCCGTCGGTGTTGCCTTACCATCCAGATAGTTAAACCTTACGGCTTTTGCTATGCCTTTGGGTGCCAAAAGGGCTTTTCTTGCCTTTGGATTGAGGCCCATATACGCCACACTGTAACCATGTGCAAAGATAAAGAGAGATGTTGATCTTATAAAATCCTTATACTGGTTGAAAAATGTTTCGTGTTTCTCGTCAGGGATCATAACGCAGAATATACCGCCGCTTTCCAATCCCTGTTGTATGCTTATTATCTCAAAGCCGTCGTTTCTGGCCTGTCTTAATGATTCACTATCCTCTCTTAAAAGGATATGTACAATCGCGCCCGAATCTCTCAGATTTTTTGCCCAGACAGAGCCCTGGTTGCCATAACCTATTATGTTAACTACGAGCCTGTTTCTAAATTCGGGATTTTTTACGGTAAGGTCTTTGCCTTTTTTGAGTTCTATTATTTTTTCGAGTGCACTCTTGGACCAGACTCTCCATCCTCTTCCATCCCTCAACGCAGGAGGTATAAGCCCTTCTTCTTCCCATCTTAAAAGGGTGTTCTTTGATACTCCTATGAGGCGTGCTAATTCGCTTGTATTATAATTTGGACCAGCCATTTTTAAACCTCTAGGTATAGTTAGGTATACCCACAGAGTTCTCCTGTCAAGTCCCTAAAACATAAAATATTTGGAGGTTTCCGTTTAAATATAACTTGGTGTTAGTTTTCGCCCCAGCGACGGATAAGGTTCCTAACTATCTGTGCTGTTTCTTCCATCTCTTCCAGCACAACCCATTCTCCGTTAGAATGAACACCATAGCATCCAATAGCAAGATCAGGTGTTAGAAGTCCTCTGTAGCTTAGGCGGGAGCCATCGGTTCCACCCCTTGCAAGACCAAATACCGGTTTTATACCTGTCATCTCAAAGGCATCCTTTATATAGCCGACAACCCTGGGGTCTTTGTCCAGTTCGAGTTTCATATTTCTGTATTGCTCTTTTATTTCAATACGTACTTCACCTTTGAATTCTTTTGCCACCGTTTGTGCAAGGGTTTTCATCCTCTCTACCCTATCCTTTAGTTTTTCTGTTGAAAAATCCCTGATAATGCAGGTCAGTTTTGTCTCTTTAGTACCGCCATCTATTTTTACAGGATGAATAAATCCATCTCTTTTTTCCGTTGTTTCCGGTCTTTCATTTAAAGGATGTTTTTCTATAAATCTGGAAGCAATTCTAATCGAGTTTATCATTTTATCTTTTGCCTGCCCCGGATGTATATCCCTGCCCGTAAAATGACAGATCATCTGATCGGCAGAAAAAGTCTCTTCGCACATCATTGCATGTCCCTCACCGTCGAGAGTATAGGCTGCTGCAGCGTTTAATTTTTTAATATCAAGAAGTTCCGCACCATGACCGATTTCTTCATCAGGTGTAAATATAAAAAGGACATCCCCGTGTTTAAAATCCTTATCATTAACAAGGAATTTTGCAACTTCCATGTTTATTGCGACACCACATTTGTCATCGCCACCAAGTAAAGTGCTCCCATCCGTCGTTATTATGGTCTTCCCTTCTTTCTCCTTAAGTTCAGGAAAATCAGAAACTTTTATTACAAGACTATTTTTTGGAAGTTTTATATCCGATGTTTTATAGTTTTTATGAATAATAGGATTTACTTTATCGGCAACGCACTCATGTGATGTATCAAGGTGCGCAATAAATCCTATGGCAGGCGCTTTTACGTTACCTTTAACCCTTGCCACCACGTAGCCGTGTTTATCCTGTTCAACATCCGTAATGCCAAGTTTTTTAAAATCAGCAGCAATCATTTTACCAAGTTCCATCTGGCCCGGTGAACTCGGTACGGAAGTTACATCTTCCTTTGCTGTGGTATCTACCTTCACATACCTTATAAACGCGTCCAAAAGATAATCCCTGTCCACTTTGTAATTATATGTCATTGATTTAAACCTCCGATTTACACTGTCTGACTTATATAGATTATTTCTCTCACTCTGCCAAGATATTACTTGCATCTTTTAAAGTGTGATAAAATGCCTCTGATAAAGGACGTAAAATTATAATGAAACGACTTGGGATTATTTCCGATACTCATAACTCATTAAACAACAGGATCTTTGATCTATTTAAAGGG
>JAPLFT010000207.1 GCA_026390535.1 Pseudomonadota bacterium | reverse complement strand
CTCCGGATGGCTGGAAAGTCCAAGATAGTTATTTGCGCACATGTTTATGACCTTCTTTGGTGTTGCACCGGTCGGAAATTCTACCTCAATATCTGCTCCCTGTGGCGAATGTATAAAACGTTCTTTCTTAAAAAGACCTGCATCCTCTAAGTCCTTAAGTACTTTTTGATAACCGACTCTCATCTGTTGGTTATAAGCCATGGATTTTTCCTCCGTTTACTTATTTTTTTGTAAATTCATTGACCAATATACATATCTTATTTACTGAGTCAAATGCCTCTGGAGTCGCTTTATCGTCGGGAATGGAGATCTTGTACTTGTTCTCCAAAAATCTTTTCAAAGATACCATCGAGAACGAATCCACTATTCCTCCTGATATTAAAGGTGTATCTACAGTTACTTCTGTATCGTCATCTATGTACTCCGCGATTACATAATCAAGAATTATCTTTTGCATTTCATTCATTTTCTTTCTCCTTTTTATTTTAATTTATTAATTACTAATCATTCTCCAGTGTCGAAATATCTCCTATATCCTGTCCCCATTCCTTTGCGTGAAGCACTCGCCTCATGATCTTGCCACTCCTGGTCTTAGGAAGTGAGTCCACATATTCAACAGCCTGAGGCATTGCAAGAGGAGAGAGTTTTTTCCTTATAAAGTTCATTATATCCAGTTCAAGATCAGCGCTGGGTTTATAACCGGGTTTAAGGGTTATAAAGGCCTTAACAACCTCCATGTTCACCTCGTCCGGTTTACTTACCACGGCGGATTCAGCTACGGCAGGATGTTCGAGTAGGGCAGATTCCACCTCGAACGGACTTACAAGGTGGCCGGCGGTGTTAATAACATCGTCGTCACGACCGACGAACCAGAAGTATCCTTCATTATCAATGCTCGATCTGTCTCCAGACAGGTACCAGCCGTTCTTAAATTTGTTCTTATATGTCTCTTCGTTATTCCAGTATGTGCGCATCATAGAAGGCCAACCGGGTTTAAATGCGATAAGGCCGATTTTTCCGGGTTCCTTATACGGTTCAAATGTTTCAGGGTCTACTACAGTCGCTGTGATACCGGGGAATGCCTTACCCATGGAACCGGGTTTTACCTTCATTCCGGGATAATTTGCTATCATTATACTTCCGGTCTCTGTTTGCCAGAATGTGTCGTAAAAAGGTTTCCCAAAAACCCTCTCTGACCATATTACAGCCTCTGAGTTTAGAGGTTCTCCAACACTGGTCAAATGTACAAGAGAAGATAGGTCATATTTTTTTACGAGTTCGTCCCCGGCTTTCATTAAAGATCGTATCGCCGTTGGTGCGGAATACCATTTTGTTATCCTATGCTTTTGTATGAACTCGTACCATTTTTCCGCGGAGAACCCGACATCCATTACACACTGTGTTACACCCAGACTCCATGGTGCTATAATTCCATAAGAAGTGCCTGTGACCCATCCGGGATCTGCAGTGCACCAATATATATCATCATCCTGCAGGTCCAGCGTCCATTTTGCAGTCAGATATTGAGATATAAGTGAATAGTGAACATGTTTTACACCCTTGGGCTGTCCGGTCGTTCCGGATGTATAGTGTATAACAGAGGGACTTTCAGCCTTGGTCGGATATGTGTCGAATTTATCAACAGGAGTGGACGTTTCCAGAGAAAAAGAAACTTCTCTTTCCTGAAGTGGTTTCTTCCCGTCGTAATCAACAATGATTATGTGTTTTAGTGCCGGAAGACGATCTATTATTTTTCTGACCTTTGATACATGTTTTTTCTGTGTGATAATGGCCTTGGTTCCTGCATTCTCCAATCGTATAAGGAGTGATTCATCCCCGAAGGCAGAAAATAGAGGCTGTGCAATAGCACCGATTTTTAGAATACCAAGAAAGCCAAGATAAAGTTCAGGTATCTTATCCATGAACAGACACACTCTGTCTTCAGGTTTTATATTAAGTCCTTTTAAAAACGTCCCGATAGTATTACTTGCAAGACGAATGTCATTATAGGTGTATCTTTTTTCCTCGCCTGTAAGACCTTCCCATATCAATGCGGTCTTTTTGGCCTTGCCCATGTTACAGATCCTGTCTGTGCAATACCATGCGATATTGATATTATCACCGTCTTTGTAGCTTAATTCCTGTTTGGAGATTGACCAGTCGAAGTTTTGAAGTCTTTTTTCATAGGAGCCAATGTTGTATTTGTGATTTGACATAAACCTTACCTCTTTATTTTATTTTTCTAAACTTACGATCGCTATAGCTGTCTCTTTTAAATGCGAAATAGAAACATGGATGTTTAATATTTGATTTTGCTTTATGAAATCTTTGACTTTTCCGTGAGTGATAATATAGGGTTTGCCGGATTCGTCTTTTGTCACTTCAACTTCGTTCCATGCAAAACCTTTACTCCAGCCGCTTCCCAGGGCTTTAAAAAAAGCCTCTTTTGCGGCAAAACGGGCGGCATAATTTTGAGATTTTGTTATCTTTGATTCGCAGTAATTGATTTCGTCCTGAGTGAACACACGTATTCTAAATCCGCCATCTTCTTTGGAGATTTCTTTCTGTATCCTGGATACCTCAATGATGTCTATGCCAAGGCCAAAAGTCAAAATAACTCTCCTCTTTAGACTTTCGTAATATTTATATTACCAAATATATACTGGCAAGTTCTTTTTGTTGAACCGGCAAGAAAAACCATAAATTAAATTTATCCCGGATCAGATCTTGAGGCTTAAAGTTATGCCATCACCGACGTTTATTATAGTACTGTAGAGTCTTTTATCGTTAAAAACCATCTCATTGTATCTGTGTGTGTGTACACTCAGTTTTTCCGTTATTCCCTTTGGCCTGTATAAAGTATCATCGGTGATTATCATCCCACCACGTCTAGTCACCCTTATACATTCCTCCAGTAATTCGGGGTATAGGGATTTTTTGGAATCCTGTACTACCATATCAAAATAACCATTTTCAAATTTCTGAGTTATTTTTAATATATCACCCTCTATAAGTTCTATATGATCAGTTACACCCGCATTTTTAAAATTCTGTTTGGCCTCTTTTATAAGTATCTCATCATATTCTATGGTTGTAAGTTTACCGCCGGTATGTTTTAGCGCCTCTGCCATCCATATACCCGAATAACCAATGCAGGTACCCATTTCAAGGACTTTTTTAGCGTCCATCGTCCTTATTAACAGACAAATGACCTTGGCTACCTCCGGTTCTATGAATGAACGTGTATCTGCCCACGTCTTTCCCTGTATTTCCATGTCTGGAAGAGACGGATTGTCATACTTTATAAAAGACCTTATATATTCCCGGATCTCCATATCTTTGTTTTTAACCACGATGTTTCTTAAAAATCTATAAGTTAATTTTTGCTTTGTTTAAAAAATTGTTGTAAAAATGATTATCTGGACATCCAATGAAAATAAAATAGGAGGGGCTAATGAAAAAATTGTTGATTTGTTCGGTTGCACTATTGTTTGGGATGAGTGTTTATGCGGCTGCAGATTATCAGGGATATGGAAAATGTGTTGAAAGCCATAAGGCTGAAATTGAAAAGATGAAAACTAGTTGTGACACAGAGGCAAAGGCTCTGGCAAATAAGACCGAATGTACCAAGTTGTCAATGATTGCGTTGAAATGTCAGTGCGATAATGGCATGGGCACACCAGCCGCATGTGACCAGATCAAGGCTTCTGCCGGTGCAAAAAAGGTTTCAAAAGCTAAAAAGTAAGACCACTCAATTACTATATACCGTTAATATTGACATCGCCAAGCATGCGTGTTAGTTACTGTGTGCTTTTTAAAAACGCACGGCCTTGAGCCCTGACCATGGTGTCTCCCTTTAAAAAGCGGGGGGTTCGGTCAGAATAAGGATAGGGTCGGAGGATTAACCTAAAGGAGGAAAATCTTAAATGAATCAAGTAACAATGAAGGATCTTTTGAGTGCAGGGGTGCACTTTGGTCACCAGACCAGCAAATGGAACCCCAAGATGAAGCCGTACATCTTTGGAGCAAGGAACGGTATTTACATAGTTGATCTCCAGAAAACAGTGAAGATGGCTCAGCGAGCTCTTGAATTTTTAAGAAATGCTGCCGCGGAAGGGAAGAGTATCATCCTGGTTGGTACAAAAACACAGGCTAAGGATGTTGTTAAGGAAGAGGCTGTCCGTGCCGGATCGTACTATGTGACGTCCAGATGGCTGGGCGGATTTTTAACGAATTTTCAGACCATTAAAAAGGGAATGGAGCGTCTAGAAGAAATAGAGAAGATGAAGACTGACGGTATCTACGAACTTATAAGCAAAAAAGAAGTTTCCAAACTTGAAAAGGAAAGAGAAAAACTTGCAGATACATTCTCAGGTATCAGGGGAATGAAAAAACTTCCTGATATGATGTTCGTTGTTGATCCAAATCATGAAGAGATAGCTGTTAAGGAAGCAAAAAGAATGGGCATGCCGGTGGTGGCGCTTGTGGACACAAACTGTGATCCTGATCCGGTTGACTATATAATTCCCGGTAACGACGACGCAATAAAATCCATAAAACTTTTTGCAACATTTGTAGCAGATGCGATTATAGAAGGTAAGGCTATGTATCAGGAAAAACTTAGAGCCGGAGAAATATCCACTGAAGCTGAAGAAAAAGCATCCGGTGGTGATAAGGCTAAACATCCCGGCACTGAAGATTCGGAAAAGGCGGATAATGTGGTGGTTGAAAGAATAACAACAAGAAGAAAGACGGAGGAGGTCGAGTAGTCATGACTGTAACTAGCGAAATGGTAAGAGAACTTAGAGAAAAAACAGGCGCCGGAATGATGGATTGCAAGAAAGCGCTTATAGATGCTAACGGAAATATGGATAAGGCCATTGTATGGCTTAGAGAAAAAGGTCTTGCCTCTGCGTCTAAAAAGAGCGGCAGAATAACCAAGGAAGGACTTGTTAGTTCATATATACACAGCAACGGTAAAATAGGTGTTCTTGTTGAAGTCAATTGTGAAACCGACTTTGTCGCAAGAAATGAGAAATTCCAGAACATGGTAAAAGATATTGCTATGCATGTAGCAGCCATGAATCCAAGATTCTTAAGTGCCGATGAGATCTCTGAGGATGTAAAAAAGGCGGAACTCGAAATTTACAGAAAACAGGCTGCAGAAAGCGGAAAACCTGCTAATGTAATAGAGAAGATGGTGGAAGGAAGATTTAAAAAATTCTGCGATGAATTTTGTCTTCTTACACAGCCTTTTGTTAAAAAACCTGAACAGACGATTCAGGAATATGTTAAAGAAAATATATCTGTCCTGGGAGAAAACATGTCCGTCAGACGCTTCATCAGATGGCAGTTAGGGGAGTAATAATGCCTCAAAGAAAAAAATATAAAAGAATACTTCTTAAACTCAGCGGTGAGGCCCTAAAGGGCAAAAGGGAATACGGTATATGTCCGGAAACCCTTGATAACATCGCAAAACAGGTGGCCCAGGTCAAAGAAATGGGTGTGGATCTTTGCCTTGTTATAGGCGGAGGCAACATCTTCAGGGGTGTGTCCGCCGCTACAAACGGTATGTCACGCTCTAATGCCGACTACATCGGTATGATCGCTACAATAATGAATGCAATTGCCATGCAGGATGCTCTTGAAAAGATCGGCGTACACACCAGAGTATTGAGCGCAATAGAGGTTAGGGAGATATGTGAACCTTATATCCGTAGACGTGCGATCAGACATCTAGAGAAAGGAAGGGTAGTTATATTCGCAGGCGGTACGGGTAATCCATACTTTACAACGGATACGGCAGCATGCCTGAGAGCGATGGAGACCGATTGTGAAATCATACTTAAGGCAACCAACGTTGATGGTGTATATGATAAGGATCCCAAAAAATACAAGGATGCAAAATTTTACAAGGAACTCTCTTATACAGAGGCGCTTCAGAAGAATTTAAAGATTATGGATTCGACGGCTGTATCGCTGTGCAGGGATAACGAGTTGCCTATAATAGTTTTTAATCTTAATGAAGAAGGTAACATAAAGAAGGCAATAACAGGCCAAAACGTCGGCACAATAGTGGGAGGGTAATCATGGAAGTAATTTATAAAGATGTAAAAGATAAAATGGACAAAACACTGATCGGTCTTAAGAGCGAATTATCGCGTCTCAGGACGGGAAGAGCGACTCCTGCTCTTTTAGATGGTGTTAAGGTGGAATATTACGGATCGCTTACTCCTATCAATCAGGTTGCGAACGTGTCTGTACCAGATCCAAAACTCATAGTTATTCAGCCCTGGGACCAGAGTGCGATAGCCGCCATTGAAAAGGCTATAATAAAAAGTGATCTTGGACTCAATCCTCAGAGCGACGGTAAAATAATCAGAGTGCCGATCCCGGCACTTACGGATGAGAGAAGAAAAGAGCTTGTAAAGCTTGTTAAGAAGTTTGGAGAGGATTCCAAGGTTTCCGTAAGAAATATTCGTCGTCAGGCAAACGAAACACTTAAAGCAGACGAAAAAAGCAAAAAGGTAAGCGAAGATGATAGCCGTAAGGGACAGGAACAGATCCAAAAACACACAGACGACTATATCTCTCAGATAGATAAGATCCTTGAAGCCAAGGAAAAGGAAATTTTAGGAAGTTGATAGAAAAAATTAATCTTCCAAAAGGTCTTAGGCACATTGCCATAATAATGGATGGTAATGGACGCTGGGCTAAACAAAGGTCAAAGAACAGGATATTCGGACATCGTCACGGCAGCAAGGCCGTCAGGGCTGTTGCAGAGGCCTGTTCGCAGATGGGACTTGAAGTCCTTACTTTGTTTGCGTTCAGTACAGAAAACTGGGCGCGTCCCAAAAAAGAAGTTGATACACTAATGAAGCTTTTTAAGGAATTTCTTAAAAAGGAATCCAAGACTATATTGAAAAATAATATGCGTTTCAGGATCACCGGTCAGATGCATCGTCTTCCAAATGATGTTCAAAAGTTTGCGAAAGAATTAATAGATGAAAGTAATTCAAACACGGGCATGATATTGAACCTTGCTGTTTCTTACGGTGGAAGACTTGAAATTACAGAGGCTGTTAAAAACATATGTAGACAGGTTATTGACGGTAAGATATCTCCGGACAGAGTAACAGAAGATACTATAGGAAATAATCTCTGGACGTCGGATCTACCAAATCCCGACCTCCTGATAAGGACGAGCGGGGAGTTCAGGATAAGCAATTTTATGATTTGGCAAATTGCCTATAGCGAGATATACATAACAGAAGTGCTGTGGCCGGATTTTGACAAGAAGGAACTGGCCAGGGCATTAGAATCTTTCTCAAAAAGAAAGAGAAGGTTCGGGAAGGTGGATGAATGATAAAGAGAAGGATCATTTCCGCTCTCATCGCCATAGGCTTTGGGGCTCCACTTGTTATTTTTCTGGGACCTTATGCCATTTATTTTTTTACACTGCTTATAGCGGCAGGATGCCTGTATGAATATTTCTCAATGATCATGGGAAAACAATATTCCAAGAGCATACGTCTTACCGGTGTATTGATAGGAGTACTAATAATATTTTTCAGTATATTCTTTAAATTTGCACTTGTATCGGCGCTGACTATAGGATTGATGTTCTATTCAATATATTTTCTTCTTCGTTCAAAAAAATATCCTAATGATCTGAATCCTGCCTCGGGATTCAAACTTGGAAAAATAATGTCCGATCTTTCTTTGTCCTTATTCGGTATATTATATTTTTCTGTGTTCCTTGCATATTTTCCAATGCTGAGAGACACATACGACGGTTTAAAATGGGTAATAACACTGATGGCCGTTATCTGGATAGGTGACACAGGTGCTTTCTTTATGGGAAGTAAATATGGAAAGACAAAACTGTTCAATGTCGTAAGTCCCAATAAGACCATAGAAGGATCTCTTGGCGGATTATTATTCAGTTTTATTGCGGTACTGTTGTGTAAACTGATATTTTTTCACGGACTTGATCTCATAGACTGTGTAAACATAGGAATACTGGGCGGGGCATTCGGTCAAATAGGCGATCTGATAGAGTCCATGATAAAACGTTCCGTCTCTGTAAAAGACTCAGGTGCTGTAATGCCGGGACACGGAGGTTTTTTCGACAGGTTTGATGCGCTTATTTTTGCGCTGCCGTTCTTTTATTTTTACGCGAAATTCTTTTTTTAGACTCTAATTATGAAGAATATAACAATATTAGGTTCAACTGGTTCAATAGGTTTAACGACTCTGGATGTAATAAGGTCACACAGGGATGAATTTAATATTGTAGGACTCAGCGGAAATTCAAATTACACACTGTTGGCCCAGCAGGCTAACGAGTTTAAACCTGGTATAATAGGTATAGGCGATAAGGATCTTGTAAATCCTCTCAGAAATCTTTTAAGTTATAAGCCGGAGATAATTACAGGTGAAGATGGTCTTGTCTCTGTTGTAAGGAATTCTAATTGTGATCTTTTATTGAATGCTCTGGTCGGTGCAGTGGGGCTATTGCCTACGATGGAAGCACTTAAACTGTCCATTAATGTTGCATTGGCGAACAAGGAAACTTTGGTTATAGGCGGAGAGCTTGTAACGGAGCTTGCAAAAAAAAATAAAGTACATCTTATCCCGGTTGATAGCGAGCATAATGCGATATTCCAATGCCTCAGAGGCAACGGAGATAGAGAGGCTAAAAATATCACTCTCACCGGTTCAGGCGGTCCTTTATTGAATTATCCGCTGAAAGATTTTGACAAGGTGACGCCTAAGGAAGCTTTGAATCATCCTACATGGGGAATGGGCAAAAAAATAAGCATAGATTCAGCAACTATGGTGAACAAGGGACTTGAGATCATAGAGGCCAGATGGTTTTTTGGTTTTTCTACCGAAACTATAGATGTAGTAATACACCCTCAGAGCATAGTACATGGTATGGTTGAGTTTTCCGACGGATCATATCTTGCCATGCTTGGACCTACGTCTATGAGCGTGCCTATTATATACTCGTTGTATTATCCTGATTATGCAAAAACAGCTCCTGTTGATTCATTAAAATCGTGCAGAGATCTATCACTTACTTTTATAGAGCCTGATTTAAAAAGATATCCTGCCTTAAAAACCGCAAGAGAGGTGGCAAAAACACTAGGGACAGCACCGGCCGTGTTTAATGCCTCCAATGAGATTGCGGTTCAGGCATTTCTGGATGGAAAAATAAAATTTACACAGATAATCGAGGTAATAAACAAGACTTTGGACAAACATAAAACTGTTTATAGTATTAACCTTGATGTTCTTCTGGAAACGGACAGATGGGCGCGTGCTACTGCAACTAATATGATCAATTAATATGGGGGATGGGATACATGATTTACACTGTGGCGTTCATAATTCTTATAGGGATACTGGTCTTTGCTCACGAGCTTGGGCATTTTTTGATGGGAAAACTATGCAAGGTTAGGATAGAGGCTTTTTCTATCGGCTTTGGCAAACCGCTACTTCATAAAAAAGTGGGAGAAACCGATTACAGGATTTCTGCCATACCTCTTGGCGGATATGTAAAGTTCTTTGGCGACGATGAAAAAGATGGAAAAGTAGATCCTGAACTTAAACATCTTACTCTATATGGACAGAGCGTTCCTAAGAAATCATTGATAGTTGTTGCCGGTCCGGTATTTAATTTTATACTCGCTGGTATTTTGTTTGCTTTTGTTTATTTTATAGGCGAGCCGAATCTTGCAACTATCATCGGCTACGTGGAGCCCGGATCCACAGCAGATGAAAGCGGTATAAGAGAAGGTGATCAAGTTCTTGCGGTCAACGGACAGAGTGTAGATACGTGGAATGAAATGGATGAAAAGATATCTGCCGGCAATCAAAAAGTTATGCTGACTATAAAAAGAGAAGAAGGCATAAAAGGGTTAACACTCCCTCTGACAGAAGAACTTTCAAGGAACAAATACGGAGAGATAATACGCAAACCTCAGATATTCGGGATTATGCCCAATAAAAGGTCGGCACTTGTTGGAGTTAACGACCCGGTGAGTCCGGCGTTTAAAGCCGGTTTTAAAACAGGCGATCTTATTACAGAGGTAGATGGAAAAAAGATAGAAACGTGGGATGAGTTTGAAAATGCTTTAATATCCGGCAATAAAATATCTAAAATAAAAATAAAGAGAGAAAAGGAGGAGATTGAGTTAATACTTTCAAAGGATACCAATTATAAAAAAGGCGAGACCAGGGTGTATATTGTGGTGAATATAACAACGCTAAGTGACTCTTATTACAGTTATGCAAATAACCTTGGTTTTTATCCGTCTGAACTCTTTATTTCTGATTTTGTTAAAAAGGACAGTCCGGCAGTTAAGGCCGGCATGCAGATAGGTGACAGGATGGTCGCCGTTAACGGAAAGATATTAAGGACTTTTCAGTCTCTTCAACAAGTTGTGGATAAAGCCGGAAGAAATGATGAAGAGTTGAACATCTTATTGGAAAGAGAAGGGGCTCTAATCACTGTAAAGATATCCCCAAAGCTTCAGAACATAGATCAGGAGAACATAGGCCAAAAAGATAAGAGATTTCTACTCGGTGTTCAGACTTATTACTATATGGGGCCTGTGGTGGAAAAAAAGATAATAATAAGAAATCCTATAAAACTTATATGGGCATCGACTGTAAAAACAGTGACCTGGATATGGATAACACTTGTTGGATTGATAAAACTATTTACCGGGGCTGTTTCTTTAAAAGCAATAGGTGGGCCTCTTATGATAGGGAAGGTTGCAGGAGACAGCCTGCACCTTGGCATTGTTTATTTTTTAAGGATCATGGCGATCATAAGTATCAATCTTGGGATAATAAATCTGTTCCCCATACCGGTACTTGACGGTGGACATCTTATGTTCTTTGGAATAGAGGCTGTAACCGGGAAACCGTTGAAAGAAAAATATATAATGATAGCACAACAAGTCGGGTTTTATCTTCTTATAGGTCTTATAGTGCTATCTTTTTACAACGATATACTTAAATACGGCAGCAATATATTGGGGATGTTCCTGGGAATATTTAAATGAAAAAGTATTTTCTGGTAATAGATACTTCTTCTACTCTTGGGCTTTGTTCAGTCGCTGATAATTTTAATGTTATATCAGAAAAATATATTAACGCGAAATCATCTCATTCGGAACATCTTTTTATAAATATACAGAAAGTACTTTCTGAGAGCAAAATAAATTTTTCTGAAATTGATACCGTTGTTTATACGGCGGGCCCCGGATCATTTACCGGCTTGAGGATAGCCTACAGCGCTGTAAAAGGATTTACTGTGGCGACCGGCGTAAAAAGCCATGGAGTTTCTACATTAAAAGCTCTCATGTATAATATCAGGGAGTATTCCGGATACAGAGTTGTGTTGATAAAGGGTAGTGCCAATGATGTTTATGCGTTAATAGAGGACGATCAGGGTGATATAATTCTTAATGAAGGATGCTGTGATATAAGT
>JAPLFT010000287.1 GCA_026390535.1 Pseudomonadota bacterium | reverse complement strand
TAGATTTGGCGCCAGGTTTATCGTCAAAAAATTCCTTGTCTTAAACAAGGATTATATCAACTACCTAAAACAAAATCCCAACTGTCAGTGTTTGAGTTCTGGACAAAAGGTATTTAGTTCGGAAGTTACCCGCTACGATCCCCCAGTCGCAGTCCTTTAAAAATTGTTATTTCGGTTATAGTTGTGGATTAGTTCCCGGAAACTATCGACTCTACTGAATCATTAAACCCGTCATGAGTCCGATTAAGGGCTTAATAAAGATCGGTTTTTTGATAAACTCTTATAGCATTATCTTCTCAGTGATTTTAATTTCTTTCCTGTCTATATTCACACCATATGTTTTAAGAATATATTTAACAGTTGTGTCTGCATACAGATCCTCGTCAGAAAGATATCTTCTACCGATAAAGGTTAATACTGCGTTTGCCATCTTGATTTTAACGTCCTTAGCGCTGTTGAATAACAGGTAATATCGATCTCCGTAATATCTAAGATTTGAATCTTTTATTTCAGAAACAAGTTCTTTTACGACCTTGTCAATAAGATCTTTTTCAACCTTAAGCTCTGTATTTTTGGTAGCCTCGCCGGAAAAGAGTTCCATCTTTCTTGTTTCCGTTAGTTTGTTTTTTGTGACTACATCCATTGCACTGGTAGCTATATCCAGTTTAGAAATAAGCGTTGAACCTTTTATCTCCGTTTTATAAAGGAGAACGGTATTTGTAAGATGACCCTGATCAGATTTTGAAAAATCCGAGACATTAATACATTTATCTTTTGCAAAATCCGCGAGTTTATTCTTTATTGCGTTATCTATTGTTTCAACAGTATCTTCAGATAATTTTATTTTTGCAGAAGCTGTTGTTTTAACCCCCAGATTATAACAGATCTTGTCTTTTAGGGTCTGTTCCAGGCTGTTTATTTTTTGTTCAACATTTTGGTCGTGATGATTTAAGGCATAAGATGCGATATAATATATGTATGCTTCTTCGTCGTTTTTAAAATTAGCCGCTTTATCACTAAGGTATTTTGCAAAATTAAGCAGAATGCTCTTCTTGGTCGTTTCTACGCCGTTCCCTATATCCTTTGCATTTGCTTTTAGGTCTTCAGCCTTATTTATGGCAATATACGCATCCTGATATTTCCCTTTGGATTCCAGGTCCTCGGCTTTATCCAGCCATATTTGTGCTACCTCATCCCTGATGATATCCATTTGTATCTGGATTTCTTTGTTCCTGTCATCCTTTACATGTGCCGTTTTGAGCATATCAAATGCTTTTTCCTTTTGTCCCTGATCGGCAAGGCTTTTTGCAGTACCCAACATCTCTTGTGCGACGATCCTTTCTTTTACTACGTTGATTTTTTCATTTAGACTTTCATCCTTGGGCTCGTAGGGAAGGGCCTTTTCATATTCTTTTTTGGCAGATATAAAATCGTAATTTTTTTCATATGCTTTGCCCTGTTTAACGTAAGAATCTATAATTTCATCTTTTGCTTTTCCATAATCAGAACTTATATCGCTGTTGGTATCTTCATATGGTCGGAGTTTTTGGAAATATACATAAGCCTCATGCCAGTTCTTGCCGTCTATAAGCAGTTCTCCCTGTTTAACTTTTATATCCAGATCATTGATTTTTTCCTCGTAATCCGCTTTCATCTTTTTTAATTTACTATTTTCCGGAAGCACCCTTAATCCTTTGTTAATGGTACTCATAGCATCATCATATTTTTTTTCTTTGTCGTATCCGGAGATCGTTGTATTGAGCTCATTTAAATACGCTGTTTGAGCTTTACCAAGCAGTTCCTTGACTTTAGCCTCAGTAACAAGTCCTTTGATAACATCCTTATCTAACGCTGCGGTAAACCTATCTATAGCTCTCTCGTAATTCCTTTCTCTCATTGCATCCAGTCCATCGTTATAATCCGAAGCAAATGCCGTTGTGCCGAGCAGAAATACGAACAGCGCAATTATTTTTATCATAATAACCCTCCAGAGGTTTTCTCCTCAAAGAACTTCCTTTTATAATGAAGATCTGGAAAATAATATAGGAAAATCGCCCCATAAGTGTAATAAAAACTTGACAAATGTGCTAAATTCTTGGTAAATGTGCTCTGCGAATTCCCGGCCTTTTGAAATAAGAACAACTGAGAGTTAATAAATGAATGCATATAAGATTTTCAAGAATTTAATTCTAATAACAATATCAACGTTGTTTTTTATTTCCTGTGAAACGTCAAGACTGCCGGATGATTTTAAATACAAGATGTATAAATATGACGAGATTGATTGTTCCGGTAAGACTAAAAATTGTCTTAAAACCTCAAGCGGAATGTTGTTTTTTGTTGAGGATGGCTATTTGTTCCAGCTGGATCCATACTACATGGACAAATATGTTTGGGCCTACGAGAGTTGGACCGGTGTAAAAGGGATTAAAAAGCTTCTTCCTTATAGAGATCTTTTGATAGGGTTGACTGATCTCAAAGAACTATATATCGCAAATGAAAAAAAACAATTTGTTAAGGTTGCAGAAGGTATAGAGGATGTTGAGGTAGAAGCAAACGATGTTGTAGTTATAAAAGTAATGTGGATATGGGATGCTGTTCAAATATTTGATGGAGAGATGGATAATTCAGATTTCGTTTATTATGGCCCATTGAGTAAGCCGGCGATCTCATATTATGGCAATTTAGAGTATTTTGAAGGTTTTTATAATGTAAAAAATGGTAAAAAATTTACTATAGATTCCATCCCTATATATTTAAAAATGCATTCAGCGGTACAAGGTGACGATATAGAGATAACGAGATTTGAACGTACTCCGGAAGGGATTTTATTGGTGAGATACGGAGAATTATCTGTACCGTATAAAGAATTAAAGGAAGGATGGTTGATAAAAAAAAATAAGCAAGAAGGGAGCAAAAAATGAAAAAATCATTTCTTTTTCTGATCATTTCTGTTTTTTCGATTTCTCTATGTGCGCAAGAAGCCAATACCGTCAATAAAAAAACTCTTACATCAAAAAATGGAACAGTCGCTATAGATATAACATTTAATGCAGATAATACATGTTCCATTGTATTCCGGTCGGGATTACCGAGAAAAACTGAAGTAACTGAAGAGTATAAACCGATGTATACGTCTCCCTGGTATACTGGGGGGTCTCATAGTAATATAGATTATGGGGTTACTGGTTTTGCCTACGGCGATAACGATACGGATAAGACAGATACAACCATTACAAAAATCGGAGAGGATAAAATCACAAATTGTAATAAGGATAATTTTGTTGTCCAAATGTGTACCGCAATATATCATCTGCCCAAAAAAGATATAGCTTCCCACATGATGAGTGGCATGGCTTTTCCCGCATCAAGTTATGCCGGCTATAAAAAAGCCATAGAAGAAGACAAAGCCGAATGTAACGAGAGT
>JAPLFT010000305.1 GCA_026390535.1 Pseudomonadota bacterium | reverse complement strand
GAGCCGTTCTCTCGTGTATAATGTAGTATATATATCGTTAATAATATTCTTCACGTATTTCTATACAGCGGTAACTTTTAATCCGGTGGATGTTGCGGAAAACCTAAAACGTCACGGCGGATTTATCCCTGGAATAAGACCCGGAAAAAGTACTTCTGATTATATAGACAGGGTCCTGACAAGGATAACTCTTGTCGGTGCCATTTATATAGCGTTGGTATGCGTGCTCCCGGAATTCATGACATTCAAATTCAAGGTACCGTTCTACTTTGGTGGAACGTCGCTGTTGATCCTTATAGGTGTTGCTCTTGATACGGTATCACAGATAGAATCATATCTTCTCACAAGGCACTACGACGGGTTTATCAAAAACGCAAGGCTCAGGGGCCGCAGAGGATGAGATCCGTAGTCCTGCTTGGTGCCCCCGGCAGCGGCAAGGGAACACTTGCCACTATACTAAAAAATTCATGGAATGTACCTCACATCTCGACTGGAGATATGTTTAGGGAAGCAGTCAGAGCAAATTCGCCCATGGGACTTAAAGCCTTTGAATATATGAAGGCAGGACTCCTTGTCCCCGACGATATAACCATAGGCGTAGTTGACGAAAGATTTTCAAAATCCGACGTTAAAAAAGGTTTTATACTCGACGGTTTTCCAAGAACGATCAAACAGGCAGAGGCCCTTGATGAAATACTGACAAAAAATAATATAAAATTGAATTCCGTCATACTCCTTGATATCGACGAGAAATTAATAATAAAAAGGATAACAGGCAGGAGAACATGTCCAAAATGCGGTGCTATATATCATATAGAAAACGTACCTCCCAGAAAACAAAATATATGTGACAAATGTTCCTCTGATTTAATTCAGCGTAAAGACGATACGGAAGAAGTTGTAAAAGAAAGATTAAACGCATACAACAAACAGACATCTCCTCTTGTAGATTTCTACAGGAACAAAAAAATACTCGTTCGAATAGATGCATCCAAAACTCCGGACAAGATGATCGAGCAGGTGGAGGCTCTTAGTCTTTGATCCTATATAAATCCATGAGTGAAATTGATACGATGCGTAAAAGCGGACATATAGTCGCTTTAGTGCTGGATCATTTGTCTTCAATAGTTAGACCGGGCATTACCACATGGGATCTTGAAGAAGCTGCCCTTGATTTTTTAAAAGCCACCGAACCATCGGCAATACCGGCATTTAAAGGATATATGGGATACCCGACGTCGCTATGTGTGTCTATAAATGATGAGGTCGTGCATGGGATACCGTCAAAAAAGAGGATAATTAAAGAGGGGGACGTGGTCAGTATAGATTTTGGCGTCTTTTATAATGGATATGCGGGGGATGCTGCGACTACCATTATTGCCGGAAAAGGTACTCCAGAGGCTGAAAATCTGCTTAAGATAACCCGGGAATCACTGTACGAGGGTATAAAACACGCCAAGGTTGGAAACTACCTGCACGATATATCCGCCGCCATACAGGAGTATGTGGAGGATCACGGGTACTCAGTGGTCAGAGAACTTGTGGGACACGGCATAGGTCAAAGCATGCATGAGGCTCCCCAGGTACCCAATTTTGGAGAAAAAGGGACCGGAATTATTATAAGACCCGGACTTACTATTGCTGTAGAACCCATGGTAACTACGGGAAATTATGATGTTGTGTTCTTAAATGATGGCTGGACAGCGGTTACAACTGATGGTAGTCTTGCCGCACATTTTGAGCATTCCCTTGCCATTACCAGTCAAGGGACTTTTATTCTTACGGAACTTTAAGGGGTGTATAGACGGTATGTCTAAAGATGATTATTTTGAGGTGGAAGGTACGGTACTTGAACCGCTTCCCAATGCCATGTTTAGGGTCGAGCTCGAGAATGGGCATAAGATCCTTGCTCATATTTCCGGTAAGATGCGTATGCACTACATAAAGATACTGCCGGGAGATAAAGTCAGGATACAGATGTCGCCGTATGACCTATCCAAGGGCAGGATTGTCTATAGAGAGAAATAACATATTATTGCTATTGACATGTAAAAAATAATTTATATATAATCGCTTGCCTTTGTTTAGAGGCCTTTTGGAGGATTAAATGAAAGTCAGAGCTTCAGTGAAGAAGATGTGTGATAAGTGCAAAGTTGTAAAGAGAAATGGCGTCGTAAGAGTCATTTGCTCAAATCCAAAACACAAACAGCGTCAGGGTTAGTCGAGGGAGGATAGATTTATATGCCAAGAATCGCAGGAGTAGACGTTCCCAATAATAAGCGAATAGAAGTTGGCCTTACCTATATTTACGGTATCGGCAGGACATTGTCCAAACAGATACTTACAGAGGCTGGAATCGATCTGGATAAAAGAGGTCAGGAACTTACGGATAACGATATAGCAACTATAAGGAAAGTAATAGAAGAAAAGACAAAAGTCGAAGGTGACCTCAGAAAAGAAGTTACCATGAATATAAAGAGGCTTATGGACCTTGGTTGTTATAGAGGACAGAGACACAAAAAAGGTCTTCCTGTCAGGGGACAAAATACAAGATCCAACGCAAGAACACGTAAGGGACCGAAGAAAACAGTCGCTGTTAAGAAATCAATCAAGGCGATGAAATAGCATAGGAGAAAAATAGAATGGCAGTACCAACTACCGCAGCAGCCAATAAGGCAAAAGAAACGGTTAAGAAAAAAGTCAAAAGGAATGTGCCTATAGGTAATGCATATATTCAGGCGTCTTTTAATAATACCATAATTACATTCACAGACCCTAAGGGCGGCGTTCTTGCATGGTCAAGTGCAGGTTCCGTAGGATTCAAGGGCTCGAGAAAGGGAACTCCTTTTGCTGCACAACTCGCAGCTGAGAATGCAGGTAAAAAGGCTGTCGACTGCGGGTTGAAGAACCTGACGGTTTATGTTTCCGGACCGGGGGCCGGCAGAGAATCCGCGTTGAGAGTATTCAACGTGCTTGGTTTCAAAATAGGTCTTATACAGGATGTAACACCTATACCTCATAACGGATGCAGACCGCCAAAGCGTCGTAGAGTGTAAAAAAATAAAAAGAAGGAGATAACACATTGGCTCGCTATACAGGATCAAAATGTAAATATTGCCGAAGAGAAGGTAGAAAACTTTTTCTTAAAGGCGATAGATGTTTTTCAGACAGATGCGCATATGAGAGAAGGCCTTATCCTCCGGGAATACACGGACAGAACAGGGTGAAATTCACCGAATATGGCATTCAGCTCAGGGAAAAACAAAAAGTTAAAAGAATATACGGCCTGGACGAGAATCAATTCAGACTGTTCTTTAAACGTGCCGCCGGTCTTAAAGGGAATACCGGAGAAAATCTTCTTTTCCTTCTTGAAAGAAGGCTCGATAACGTTATCTATAAACTTGGTTTTGCAAACTCCCGTCAGCAGGCAAGACAGTCCATCAAGCACTCTCATTTTACTATAAATGGGACCAAGGTGAATATACCGTCCATGCTGGTGGATAAGGGAGATGAGATAGCTATAAAGGAGAAGAGCAGAGCTATGCCGAGCTTTATAGAAGCCATGCAGGCTGTAGGCAGAAAAGAAATCCCAAGATGGTTGAGCGTAGATACGACCAGCTTCAAGGGATCTGTTACGGACATTCCTGCAAGGACTGATATAGGCGTAGATATAGAAGAGCGTCTGATAGTCGAATTGTATTCTAAGTAATAAATCTTAAGGGGGCTTAAAGCGATATGGAAAATACAGAAAAAAGAATTGATGCTTTACACTGGAGAGGTTTGATACGCCCTAGACTTCTGGAAGTCGACAACGATACCTTTACGGACACATACGGCAGATTTGTAGCAAAGCCGCTAGAAAGAGGTTTTGGCCTTACACTGGGTAATGCGCTTAGAAGGGTTTTGCTTTCTTCTATCAG
>JAPLFT010000269.1 GCA_026390535.1 Pseudomonadota bacterium | reverse complement strand
ATTTGAATCGTGGATAGAAGCTAATCAGATGCTTCTGAACAATGATAATAGTATTCTAGAAGTTGACTAATATAATTGAGAACTTGCTGGAAAATTACATGATTATTCAAATGATATGAGAATCTGCGAAAGACTAATCTTTTGATATCCATTCAGCCATAATACTTTATGCTTAGAGTAGAGGTAAAAGAGTGGCAATAAACAAAGAATTTTGGGACAATAGAGTCCGAAAATATGGACATACAGGATGGAAAGATTACGATATTTATGCCTATGATCAATGTGCCAGATTAAAAGCTATCGAGAAGATTATAGATTCTTTGGATTGTCAAAGGGAGTTTGCATTGGATTTTGGAACGGGAGTAGGTGATTTCGCAAACCTTTTGGCACAGACATTTAATAAAGTTTATGCATTTGATATATCACAGGAAGTATTAAATGTAGCAAAAAAGAAATATGGGCATATTAAAAACATCAATTTTATAGATGGGAATTCCATTACGGATGTTAAACTAGAAGATAAATCATTGGATATTATATTATCTATTACTGTTTTGGATCATATTCTCGATGACAATGAATTATCAAAAACTATTGGATGGTTTGGAGAGAAAATATCTGACAGGGGTTATATAGTCATTCTTGAATATGCACTACCAAGCAAAATGTTGAAATCAGATTACCAAAGATATTGGTTATTTGATGAATGGCTTTCTCTATTTTCGGATTTTGATTTTCACCTTATACAACAATATGGATTCAATCATCCAAAATTCTCACCATGCAAAAGTTATAGCATTTATAATAAGAGTTGGCAAACCAAATTTTTTAGGTTAATTTGCAGGTATTTCGGTCATATCAAATCTACGGAGAGTCATCTCGATGATTTTGCAGAAAGGATCTTGCGAGAATATTCAGATTTTCTCTGGAAAGGTAGATCAAGTGATATACTGAAGATAATGATATATCAAAAATCATGAGAGACGGTCAATAATATTATGGAGTTCTAATACCAATTTCCAAAAATTATGGTGCATTATTTTACGTATAGCAGAATTCAATAAAGGCGATAGATCACCTTACTACAAGCCATTAGTTTGTAGTAGTGCAATTCATTGCACGTTAATAATATTATCTTAATGCACTGTCAAATATGGAAAATGGTATAATATAGTAATCTGAAAATGAATTTTAGTATGAAATCGCATAATTGGCTTGTTCATAAGCTTATTTTGATAGAAATTCAGGAATCTGCTAAGAAATATGCAAAAGGTATTATGCTTGATATTGGATGTGGAAATAAACCTTATGAATCTGTATTTGCCCCATATATCGAAAAGCATATTGGACTTGATCATCAGGATTCACTCCATGGTCTGTCTAGAGTTGATATTATAGCAACAGCTTATAATACAACTTTACCAGATAAATCCGTTGATACTATTTTATGTACGGATGTTCTAGAGCATATTGAAAGACCATGGGATGCTGTTAAAGAAATGTATCGAGTTCTAAAACCGGGTGGGTATTTGATTTTGACCGTACCGCTCTTCTGGCATTTGCATGAGGAACCAAGAGATTTTTATCGTTATACAAAGCATGGATTGACATATCTGCTTGAAAGTTCAGAATTTGAGATTGTTGAATTAAAGCCTTTTTCTGGTTTTTTAGTCACCTTTGGTCAGGAACTTGTTTATTTTCTCTTGCGTTTTCGAAGAGGATTTTTCTTTAGATGGATAATTGATACGTTGAGTTTCCTGATTCAATTATGTTCTTATTTTCTTAACCGTTTCGATCGAAGTTATCAATTTACTTTTGACTATTTGGCTGTGGCAAGGAAACCAGATTGATTAACCATAACTTCCTTATATGAGGATTTGACATGAATAAACTTCGTGTTGGTATTATATCTATAGGTGGAGCAGGTAGAGCTCATCTCAAGCGTTTTCAAAAGAACACCAAATCTAAGGTTGTTGCATTATATGATCCAAAAGATAGCTATTTACAAGAGGTTTTTCATCAATATCCGGATCCCAATATTAAGTTAGTAA